>JAUVKG010000237.1 GCA_030596365.1 Chlamydiota bacterium
CTTTTCGTGCATGTTTTGTGTAATAATGTGTTTCCTGAAAAAATATCGGGCTGCCCATAAGAGCGACGGCAACGCAATACTGATGATTGTACAAATGCGCGTCGCTTTTTTGTGGATTTATTCGATCGATATTTTGCACGGTCACCTGGAATTTGTTCAGATTCAGATATTTTGAAACTTGCCAGGCATCGCGTAACACCAAATAAGGTTTATAAATAACCGGTTCATTATTAGGTTTTCTGTTTTCCAGATAGATATTACCGAATTCACGCGCGAAGAAATATCCTACCCGTGGAGGATTTTCAGTTACATCCCAGTTAACACGAACTTTGTGGTTTGCATATTTGATAAAGGATCTGACTTTCTCAATTAATGCTTCTAACTGCGAATAGTTTTTAATATCTATATAATCAAGTTTAAAATATTCAAATCCCGCATGATTATAATTCCAAATTAAATCTTCCAGACTTATTTTATTCATTGCCCACAAACCAAGTTTTATTTTTTGCTTTTCGGCAGCTTTACGAACATTTTTCCAGCCTTCGGGATAACGTTTTTCGTGCTTGTCAGGCCGCCAGGTTTTTGTTTCTACACAAACTATTGGCGGTGGATTTTGCCATCCGTCATCTATTTGCTGAACGTCAATTCCCAAATCCGCCTGGCTTTTAATTTCTTCAAGAACATTTTTTTCGCCTGCGGCATTTATAGCATCAACTGAGTTAGAAGTACTTCCCCAGGTATTTGCCATTATATATATGTCGCGGTCTTTTTTTATCGGATAGCGTAATCTGTCAAACGTTTTTATTGCCAGTTGACATTCGTCATTGCCGCCGTTGTAAAGGATGCACCAACTCGCCCAGCACCAGTTAAATTTATTGGTAGAAAAATCCTGCGGACTTATTGCCCAACCTGTCGAACGCAGTCCTGTTTTGTCAAGTTCAAAAGAGCCGGTATTTATTCCAATTTGATTAACACACTTGTGCGATTCTTTAACCATGCACAGCCCGCCGTTTTTATTTTCAACAGAAATAATATTTGCCCAGTTGAAAATTTCTTTTCCGGACAAAGGTTTTTCAAAAACTTCCTCTCTTAAAATTTTTGTTTCATGATAATTTCGAAGCTGTGTATGATTATAATAACCTATAGCCCTTCGTTTCAGGTTTTCAATGAAAACCTGAACAAAATCAACACATCCGGCAATATTTGAAATCGGACCGGCTTTAAAACCATCAAGTGCTTTCACCCGGATTTGAGTTCTTATTCCGGGAGAATCAGGATAAACCCAGATTATGTACTGTAAAACAAGTTTATTTTTTGGATATTTTATTTCAGCAATTACTTCAATATGTTCGGATGTAAAACCATTATCGTCACTTTTTACTGCAGTTAATTTTGTTAGTTTTGCGTTGGAAGAGTTATCAATAATTCCGGGCAAAGACCAGTCGCATAAGTGTTTAGTATTTATGTTCGCCCATTGCTGTTCGGAATCGAGTTGTAACAAACTAACGGTAACAAAACCTTTGCCGGTACATTTCCATTGGCGTTCAATAACTCCGGTATTGACTATCAGCAGATCATTTTTTGTTTTCACGCTTGCGGAGTCAAGTTTTAGGGAAAGGGTATCAGTGTCACCGAAAACAGTTTTGTTAGGTATTACTGTCATAAGAATTATTATGAAAATTAATTTTAGAATTTTAAGAAACATATATTGTAATTTACGGATCACGGATCACGGACCACGGACCACGGATTACGATTAACGGTTTTCATTTCATTTCCCATTCTGTTCCTTCAAAATCTGAATCCGGCCAGACGTATCCTTCAGCAATTACCTCCTTGTGCAAATCTACCATTTTCTTTTTCATTGCTTTGAATCGTTCGGGTTTGCTGTCTGCAAGATTATTCTGCTGTCCTATATCATTTTTAATATTATATAGCTCGAAACTAACCAAAGGTTTTTCTCTTATGAAATGCATGTTACTGCAGTAAAACCTGTGCTGGGTTTTCGGAATTTCAGAGTCTAATCTCGCTACCATAATCCAGTCGCCTTCGCGCAAAGCCGCTTGAGGAAAATCTCTGAAAAAGTACCAAAACAAAGGAGTCTTACGAACAATTTTCTTGTTTTTGAATATCGGAAGAATGCTTACTCCGTCTATTGCTCGGTCAGTCGGCATTTTAGCACCTGCCAACTCACAAAAAGTTGGAGCGAAATCGACGAATGATATAGGCACATCACATTCAGTACCCGGTTTTGTGTATCCGGGAAACCGAATAATTCCCGGAGTTCTAATACCGCCTTCATAACATTGGCTTTTATATCCCCGCAAAGGATTTTGAGAAAAATCCCGCAAAGGACCATTATCGGAAGCAAACACAACAAAAGTATTTTCGTCTAAGTTTAATTTTTTTATTTTATCAAGAAATCTGCCTATTTGCTGGTCAAGAGTAGTTACTGTAGCAAAATATCTTGCATCTTCTTCAGGAATAGGCGGCGGATACATTTTCATTATATCTTTCGGCATTTCTTTTGCTTCAAGAATCGGGTTGTGGGGTTCGTTGAAACAAATATACTGAAAGAACGGTTTGTTTTTATCGCGTTTATTTTCAAGCCAGTTCATCGCATCATTAACAACAATTTCGCATGGATAACCGGAAAGTTTGCCTACAGCCGAACGGTTTCTCCAATAATTATCCGGGTCAATGGATTTTCCATTAGTATTATCTCTCGCGGCGCCGCAGGTTCCGAAAGAATAATCAAATCCATGATCATCCGGCTGAGGAAAATCATCGGCAGGATTCATAGAAGAATTAAGATGCCATTTCCCAAAATGAGCAGTTTCATAACCGACATTTTTTAGTAAAGAAGCTATAGTTACTTCATTAGTTTTAAGATGAATTGGATGGCCCGTTTCGACAGGAATGAAACTATATATCGCGCTTCGGGCGGGGATTCTGCCCGTAAGCAAAGCTGCTCGTGCGGGCGAGCAAAGTGGTGCGGCAGCATAAGAGGAAGTAAATTTTATTCCCTGGGCAGCAAGTGTGTCAAGGTTTGGTGTTTTGATATATTCGCTGTTATAACATCCAAGGTCACTGTACCCCAAATCATCGGCAAGCAGCACAATAATATTGGGTTTCTTTTTTGCTGTTAATTTTGCCGTCTTTTTTTGGGATATCAGAGAATCGCTACAGGAAGAAAAAATCAAAGCTCCCGTAAAAGCCGAACATTGTTTTAGAAATTGTCGTCTGTTCATTTGCGTTTATATTTTATTTATAAATTCTTTTATAAACTTTTTCATTTCCTTCTCAAGATCATCTACGCAAGAATCAATATTGTCCATTTTGTTAACAATCAATTTAAGATCGTCTCTTTCAGTAAATAATGCGATTCTTTTCATTAAAGAGTTTGCGAGCCAAATTCTTTTTGTTCCTGAATTTTTCAAATATTTAATTAAGAAATTTATCAATTCAGTATCATTATTTTTTTTAACTATATCAACTAAAAGAACGTCTGAATTGTCTAAATAATTAATTGAAAATAATATTTTCCTTAATTCTGATTTCTGGTTTTGGTTTAAAGGGTAATTTCCGGCAAAAGTTTTTTTATTATGGTCATAATATAAAATAAAATTACCTAGCGGTGCTAACTCATAAATACCTTCCCAGCGTGTTTGCGGATGTTTAGCACATTTGATAAACCATTCTACATTTTTGCTTCTTCTTTTTTGTTCATTTTTAATTTTATGAATGGTTTGCATTTCCGTAATTCTTTTTTTGTAAAGATTAATTCCTTTTCTATCTAACGTTTTTGAACCATAAGAAAGCGCGTGAGTAGAATAGCCATCTTTATTCTTACGCTTATCTAAAAATGCAATGACCATAGTTGAATCACAATATTTTGCTGGTTTAGGACATATCATTCCCGGAGAAAAATAAACATGTATTATGTTAGTGTCTAAATATCCTTGTAATATATCTTTAACTACTAAAATAGCTTTTGAATTTACCCAATGGTCATCAATTACAACTTTTTCGATTTTTGTAACATCGGCAACTACAATAATTTCACTTTCCCCAATTAATTTCCGTAGCGGTCGCGGAGATATTGGATATGCAAATAAATCTTGAAGAAGTCCACTGAAGAAAAATGTTAATAATATGAATTTAATATTCATTTTTATACTATGTTATCGTTGTATAGATTTATTACAGTTCTAATTGTCAAAACTGATGAAATTTTATTTTTAAAACCAAGAAAATGAAGTATAGAGTTGTGAGTAATTTTTTCATGTCAGATTTTTAAATTAATAACAATTAATTAATTTACACTTTCGCCATTTTGCATTGCATTTATAAATATTTCAACCAGTTAGTTGGCGATATAATTTTAACACCCATCACGTTATTTTTCGGGTAATGTTTAATATTTCCTGTTATTAATAATGAAGCCTGATAGTAAATTGCTGCATCAAGAAACTTCTGGTCATCAATATCCGGACATTTTACTGAAGAACAATTATATGGTGGTGTTGATAATAAAGGTAAATTAGCCCATGCTTCAAGCAGCCATTCCCGATGAACATCTGATATTGGCAGTTCCGGTCTTAAACATACTTCTTTATATTCTGACAAAACAGGTAAAGTTATTAACCAAACAATATGACCATCAAGAAGCTGATTTATAATTTGTCCACACGAACGTGCAGGATGCAAAAGCGCGGAAATTACAACATTTGTATCAACAACAACTTTCATTTTTTCATAGCCTTTCTTGTGCTTGAAATAAGTTGATCAATATCTTTAGATGTAAACTTTTTGCCTGACTTGGAAATATCAGATTGTGCGGCACGGAAAGCGGCGGCAAAACTTTGACGTTTAATTTCCTGTGAAATTGCATCTGCATTATATTCTGAAACAGGCATAATTATAGCTACAGGCTTACCGCGTGAAGTTAAATACGCAAGACCGTCACCTTTACGCGCTTGTTCTAAAACAGCCGAAGAATTTTGTTGGAAATCTCTTAAAGTAGAAAAAGTAGCCATTATTATCTCCCGGAAAATTAGTCGTCCCTTAATAACTATCAAACGTTATTATTTATAGAGACATTGTTTATATAAATTAAATTAAATTATTTAAAATCTGT
>JAUVKG010000084.1 GCA_030596365.1 Chlamydiota bacterium
CATAATTCAATAGTTATTTAATAGTTAATAGTTAATAGTTAATAGTTAATAGATGTTTTTCCATATCTCCCATGTTTTCTAGATCTCCCATAACAAACTGAATATCCTTAACGAAGTAACGCCTACTCGCGTTCATATCGAACATTCAATATCCAATATCCAATTATCAAGTGAAGCCCCCAGACTGAGTAAATTTGCTTTGCTGCGCAAATTGAAGGTCAAAGAACCACCCCGCCCTTTGGGCACCCCTCCTTTGTAAGGAGGGGAGTTTAATAGGTCAAAGGTCAAAGGTCAAAGGTCAAAGGTCAAAGGTCAAAGGGAACACACCCCGTCGCTTTGGGCACCCCTTCCCGATGCTTCGACCGGGACGTTCAGCTCAAGAGGGGATTTTTTCAAGCAGTTCATCTACAATTCCGAGTGCTTCATCCAATTTATCAGGATTTTTTCCACCTGCCTGTGCCATTTCCGGTTTACCACCACCACCACCGCCGGCAATTTTAGCTACTTGTTTTATTATATTGCCTGCATGGTGTCCATTTTTAGTGTTGTCTTTACTTATTTGAGCAACGAAAAGGCATTTGCCTTCGTTAACTGCTCCAAGAACAATTACATAACTATCAAGTTTTGCTCGAATACCATCGGCGATATTTCTCAAAGTAGGCGCGTCAATTTCGCCCACATTTGCAATAATTATGTTTGTATCATTAATTTTTTTAAGATTTGCAAGAGCATTAGAAATATAATCGCCAATATTCCCTGATTTCGCCTCTTTTAATTTTTTGGATATAGTTTTATTTTCAGCAATAAATTTTTCTATTCGGTTTGGAATATCGTCCACTTTTACATTTAGAATTCTTGCAGCTTCATAAACAATTCGTCGTGAGCGCAACATTTCTTCAAAAGCTTCCATTCCGCAAACAGCTTCCACGCGGCGGATTCCTGCTGCTACAGCGGATTCACTTACAATTCTGAACGATCCTATGCAGCCGGTAGTCGGTGCGTGAGTACCGCCACACAGTTCGCAACTGTAGTCGGCTATTTTAACAACGCGCACGCGGTCGCCGTATTTTTCATCAAAGAGCATTGTTGCGCCTATTTTTTGTGCTTCTTCGAGGGACATTTCAGTAATTTCAACTGGTAGATCGCTGATTATGATTTTATTTACGATTCGTTCTATCTGCTCAATTTCACCGGAAACGAGAGCGGTATGGTGTTGGAAATCAAAACGCATTCTATTATGATTAACAGCAGATCCTGCTTGCGTTGCATGTTTACCGACGACCTGTCTTAACGCCGCGTGAAAAAGATGCGCGGCGGTATGGTGGCGCATAGTTGCCTGGCGTTCATCTTCTGCAGTTTCGAGAATGACAACGTCAAGCGAGCGAAAAATACCTTTATTAATTTTTACAAGATGAGAAAATAAATTATGGACAGGTCGTTGAACATTAATGACTTTCGCGTCGGCATTATCGGAAAACATTTTACCGGTGTCGCCGACTTGTCCGCCGGATTCGCCATAGAAAGGAGTTTGGTCAACGATAATCCATCCTTCTTCACCCTCCTTAAGTTCTTCGCAAGGTTCGCCGTCAAAGTTCAGCATTGATAAAATAATACTGTCAGCTCTCATTTGAGCATATCCGAGAAAAGTTGTATCCCCAAATTGATCGTATAATTCACTGTAAACTTTTGATAATTTAGGTCCGGCAACTGAGCGTGCGGATTTAGCTCTTTCGCGTTGTTTTTGAAGGGCGGTGTTAAAGCCGTTAATGTCAACTGACCAACCGCGTTCTCTCGCCATATCGACAGTAATATCCAGTGGAAAGCCATAAGTATCATAAAGTTTAAAAGCTTCCGCACCTGAGATTTGATTTTTATCAGACAAACTTTTTTCAATAATATTATTAAAAAGTTCTATTCCGGTAGCGAGAGTAGAAACGAAACGTTCCTCTTCAGCTTGAATCATATTTTTTAAATAATCTTGTCTTTCAATAAGCTGCGGATAATTTTTGCCGAGAATTTCAGAAAGAACGGGAAGAAGTTTTGTGAGAAAAGGTTTGTTAATACCAATAGAGCGTCCGTATCTTGACGCACGTCGAAGAATTCTCCTCAAGACGTAACCACGCCCTTCATTTGAAGGAACAGCACCGTCTGCGATCGCAAATGCAAGCGTGCGAATATGGTCGGCAATAACGCGATGCGGCATTCCAGCTTCAATATCCTCATTTGACATTGGTTTTTCGCCGTAACATTCAAGAGGAGTGTAAGCGACTGAAGAAAGTTCGGTAACTTTATCAATCAATGGTGTAAATAGGTCAGTTTCGTAGTTCGAATGTTTTTTTTGAATAATAGAAGTTATTCTCTCAAGTCCCGCGCCGGTATCAACGCTTGGTTTCGGCAGAGGTTCAAGAGAGCCGTCTTCAGAGCGGTTAAACTGCATAAAAACGAGATTCCAGAGTTCAAGGCATTGTTCATCATCAAACGACAAATTTTGTGGATTAAGATCGCCAAAAAGAGATCTCATATCGATGTGAATTTCCGTGCACGGACCGCAGGGACCTGTTTCGCCCATTTCCCAGAAGTTATCTTTTTTACCGAGTTTTACAATTCTATCTGTCGGGAAATATTTTCCCCATATTTTTGCTGCTTCATCATCTTCCTTGTAAACAGAAATCCAGAGATGTTTTTTTGGAATATTGAATTTGTCGATAAGAAGTTCGTACGCGAAATCTATAGCTTCTTCTTTAAAATAATCTCCGAAGGAAAAATTGCCAAGCATTTCAAAAAAAGTATGGTGTCTGGGAGTTTTTCCTACATTATCGAGGTCATTATGTTTTCCGCCTGCGCGGATACATTTTTGACATGAAGCCACACGTGAATAAGGTCGTTTTTCAAGCCCTACAAAAACATTTTTAAACTGATTCATTCCCGCGTTAGTAAAAAGAAGAGTTGGATCGCCAAGTGGAATTACCGGTGCGCTATCCACATTATTGTGTCCTTTTTCTTTAAAGAAATCGAGAAAAGTTTTTCTTATTTCGGAAGAAGTCATGGTTTCAATTTATTAATTGTAATTTATTATTTATCATTTACAGATTAACAATTAACGATTAAGTTCCTCATCATTTCGATTGTTAAGTCAGCGATTTTTTCAATATGAAGATCGGCGGTATCAACATAATGCCCAACACCGATTGATTTTAATCCAGCGCTGCGAAGAGCTTCAACGCCTAGCAAAGCGTCTTCGATACCGACGGAGTTTTCTGCCGGTACATTTGTTGCTTTAATAGCCTCGAGAAAAATAGAAGGATCTGGTTTTGTGTATTCAACATCGAATCTATCTATAATAGTGTCAATCAAATTTTCGAAACCTGCGTGTTTGATCACCTGTTTTGCATTTTTACTTCCTGATGCGATAACAATTCCGATGTTTTCGCTGCGCAGTGATTTCAGAAGTTCTACCGAACCCTGAAGAAGTAAATCATCAGCGGTTGCATTATCAAGCAGCTCAAGATAGCAGGCATTTTTTCTGTCAGTAAGTTCGTTAATCTTGTCTATCGGCGGAGCGATTTTGCCGTTGAATTTTTCGTACATAATTCTCATACATTCTGAGCGTTCCATTCCGCGGAATGTGTCGCCCATTTTTTCATTAAAATCAAGACCAAGTTCATCAGCCAGCCGCTGCCAGCTTTTATAATGAAGAAAGTGAGAGTCAACGAGAACGCCATCGAGGTCAAAAATCACTGCTTTAAGTTCAGCCATAATCAAATAGTTAATAGTTAATAGTATTAGGAATTATACATTTCTTTTGATTTGATGTCAATATCTATTTGTGTCCAACTATTACCAAAAAACATTGAATATTGACTATTTAATTGTGCTTTGGTATCATAATTGTAATATTAATTAATAGAACAAATTAAATAATTATGACTGATTTAAAATCAATTATTCTGCCATTAAACGAAGAAGTTGTAAAAACACTTCGTGCCGGTGAACATATTTTACTTAGCGGAATAGTTTATACAGCGCGTGATGCTGCTCATAAAAGGCTTGTAGAAGCTATTGGGAATGGTGAGGGATTGCCGTTTGAACTTAAAAACGCTACAATTTATTATACGGGACCTGCCCCTGCTCCTCCAGGAAGACCGATTGGTTCGGCAGGTCCGACAACATCATACAGAATGGACCCGTATACTGAACAGCTTTTGAAAGCTGGAGTTCGCGGAATGATAGGTAAGGGAGAACGGGGAACCGACGTTGCTTTTGCGCTTCAAAAATATAAATCAGTATATTTTGCGGCTGTTGGTGGTGCAGGCGCATTATTAAGTGAGCGAATAATTTCCTGCGAAATAGTTGCGTATGATGATTTAGGAACAGAAGCGATCCACAGACTTAGATTTGAAAAATTTCCAGTAATAGTAGCGCAGGATATTTTTGGTGGAAATGTATATTGAAAAGTGAAATTTGGTATAATATGTTAAATTAAGAGTTATTAATGAAATGACGTAACAAAAAAAATATTATGAAAATAAGTAAACAATTATCGAAAAAGATTATTTTATCATTTTTAATCTTACTTACTGCATTTGTATTTTGCGAAATTGCAGTAGCATCATCTCCCGGTAAATTACATCTTAAGCCACTCAGGAAAAAAGTTCGTGTTATACGCAAGCCCGGTGAGTGGATATATTCAAGGATTCCTTCACCTGGAAATAATTATGACGAATTGGAATATGATGTTAGAGTCAGCGTGAGCGAAGGTGAGACCTACGCCAAGTGTACACTTTTCACAACGAAGGAGCGAGATGATTTAATCACAGCGCCTTACGTTCGTTTTTTGTATACAAACGGAGTTGAGTTTGGCATAGTGGAATTTTCGAATGCAACATTTTGGAGCCAGGGCGGAGTAATCAGGACCACTGTTAAATTACCTGGATTACCACATCATTATTATATCGCCTGTGGATATGGTTATTACAAGGACACAATGTATTCGCATATGCAGGGAGGCCCTGAGGAAACAATTGTTGATGCATCAACCGGAAAAATAATACATAGAGGATCAATAAAAAATGCGAAAAATTTTGTTCTGGATATTAAAAATGATAAGGATATAATACAAGCCGGGAAAACATATTATGTAAGAATTGTTGACAATTCACCAATGAACTTAACCGGTGTTTCGGAAAATGTCGGCTTAAATTATAAAATTTATAATAGTGGTACCGGGCGGCTGCTTTCATCTATGGAAGATGTACAGGATGTGAATTTGCGACTGAGGCTCAGCGGGAATTATCTTTTGATGATGCAAGTTGGCAGGGATACTGATGTAGAATGGCGTACGATGAAACAAATAACCGTTTTGCCTGCATTTGAACAAACAGATGACCCGGCATATCTTGGCAGTCTTATTCCAAATGATTCTGTTTCATGCGGTCTTAGGAATGACCATCATCAATTGCGTGATGGACGTACGGATACGACTTTAGGCGAGGAAGTTGTTAGCGGCCATTTGACAGGTTCTCACAGAACTAATATATGGAATGTAATTGGGCGGGCAGTAAATCATGATCGTGGATTTTTTGGATATATGCTTGGAGTAAGTTTAAAATTAAATATGCCGTATCTTCTTGAAATAAAATATACTGAAGATAAGCCGAGAACATTTTCATTTCTGGTTGGCAGTGGAATGTACACACCTGGAATTCATACCGGTCATACTATGGGGCAACCTGAGCCGAGATATTTTATGGAGCAGATAAAATTTCCTTTGAACGATAAAGTAGCAACAGCTAAATTTATTGTTTGGGCCGGATTGGAAGAGGTTAGAAATGGATTTTATGTAGGTGTTGTTGATCCCGGTTTATTAAGTGCTCCATTCAGTCGAAAACCTCTTTTGCTTGAGATTTCATTGAATGAATTTCAAACTATGGGAATTCCTAAAATAAGAAGAACTTTTCCAAAAGAATATCAACGTTATACCTGGGTTGAACCGGAAGATGCTTTGCCAAAGGATGACATACGTTTTTCTCCGTTAATTAATTCTATTTTTTATGGTTTGAATTCTGTTGCTCCGGCTGTACTATCATGGAATGCTCATGGAACCGCTAATAATTCAATTCTTTTTAAATCTCCGCGGTACAGACAGCAGATTAGAAGTTTGATTAATGGTACTGAATACGAAACTGATAAAACGGAGGATTCAAATAAGCGATATGACTATTGGAATGAATATTTAAAATGGTCTTATCAGCTTAAATTAAACGTATTTCCACGCATTGAATATGGTGGTTCTGATGATCTGCCAGAAAAAGCGCATGCAGTTAAATCAGACGGAGAGCCTGCTGTTCCTTATGTTCGGCCTTCAACCGGTAAAAGCTTATCTGATTCGGCTGATATAACTTATCCGGAAACGCTTGCGGACGCGAATAATTTAATTAGTGAAGGCGTACTGAATATTAAAGAAGAATATAAAGATATTTTAAAACAATTAATAATTCGAAGAAGAGCAAATTTTCTTTTTACTTCATATTCAGAAAATGCAATTAACCTTTTTGAAAAAGAAACGAAGACAAAACTTAAAGGAGATTCTTTAAAACAGAAAAGATTAGATGTTATTGCGAGCTTTCAACCCCAGTACCGAAAATGGTATCAGCTAAAACTTATGAATTTTCTCGAAAAATTACATGCAACTTATGAAGAAATTCTTGAAACGGATACAGGACCTTTAATTTATTATCACTGGCGTCGGTCTGGTATGCCGTATGAAAATGTTTACTTTGAAACATTGCAGAAATGGAATACTAAAATGAAAAATATCAGAAAACTTCCTTTTGAAGGTTTTCCACTTCCTAATATTAACGAAGATGATTTAACTAACGCAGTAGGGGAATGGACGGCAACTGAAGAGGGATTGTTTCTTGATATAGCATCGTCTAATTTGATTTTATGTGAAGTGCCTGTGTATGGAAAACTAGCGTCGAACTCCGGTAAATATATAAATATGTTTGAGCGTGACGGAAAGCTTGCAGTTAAGATAGCTCCTGCAATTCATTCTACATCTAGAATTTATCTCAAACCTAAGCGTCGTTCATATTATGCAGGAGAAACATTTTATCATCCGCGGCAATATTCGATGTATGAACCTGTTTCAGTTATGAGCGTGGCAAATCCTACTTATCTTTCTTTTGAGCAGGCGAGTCCGGTATGTTTTCCATTTGCTGATTATGCAAGGAGATTTTTTATGAATTTCCTTTCTCTGCCTGATATTCCGATGGAAGAAGTAACGCAAAACAGCCAGGCTAACGGTCTGATTGTAAAAATGGGGATTTTAAATTCAAAAACTTATGTAGCGATAATAAACAAAAGTTTTCTTCCTGTTAAGGATGCTAAAATATTTTTGCCTGTATTAAATGCCAATCAAATTAGAATGTTAGTTAATTATAAGAATGATATTCCTTTCTTCGTGCAGGAAAAGGGAGTGACTTTTAATATTTCGCTTGATAGTGTTGAGTTAAAGGCTCTTCTTTTAAAATCGGCAGAGAATTAATCTGATAATGTCAAAATTAAACGAACATAATTCTCAACATGCTAAAGCATATGCTAACGGCATTCTAACGTCATTGATATTGCCAAGAAAGCGTAATGGATGCATGTGGTTTACAATCGTTTTTCTCTCTTGTACTCTTGTTGTGTTAGTTATTTTTTCAATTGTACTTTTTCTGAATGCATCCAAAATTTTTTCGAATCTTGGGCGCTATGCTTTGACACCAACTATGCAGGCAATTGATTCTGATGTCTCGCCTGAAGAACGCGCGGAGTTTTCCAATGCGTATATTAAAATATTTGCTCATATTGAAAAAAAGGGGATTACTGCTCTTGAACCGTGGACAGTTAACGCAATGACTAATCTTGCTACTTCGGCTAAAGATCATAAGATAAGCCGTGAAGAATGTGTTGTTTTTATTTCGTTGGTTGAAAACGGATCGCATTCTGTAACCAATAAATCCGGAACAAACAAATGACTAAGAAATTTTTGTGTATTTTTATATTAGTGTTCGTCTTGATGGTTTCAAATTTATTTGCCGGGAAAACTAATACACCGAAATCTTTTTCATCGAATGATTTAACTAAAACGGTTTCTAACGGTAAGGTTTTTTCTTACGCGCCGGGTCATTTCAAATTTATCCTTCCTGATTACTGGCAGGTAATTCCTGGGAAAGCACTTCAGCGATATAAAGATATTCTCAGAAAATTATATCCGGATAAAACCGCGCAAAATTACGTCCTCGCTATTCAGAGAAAAGCTCTGATGGATTTTACAATGCCTTACGCACTCATTGAAATAGAAGCAAGGCCTATGCCGACTGTTGAAGAAGTCGAAGCCGAAGCAATAAATTTTGCGCCAAACATTCGAAAAGCGTATGTCGATTTATTTAAAAGTAATCTTTTTGGTGAAGTGAAACCTATGCCGGCAGTTTATGATCCTGTGCATAAGGTTGTTGTAGGTTATTGTTCTATGTTCAGAGCAAAAGATAAACAAAATCTTACAACTGTTACAGCGATTTATCCATGCCGTTACGGATATGTCAGATTTCATTTTACATTCCAACAAGATAAAGAAGAAAAATATTTCCCTGTTATCGAAGAAGTAATTAAATCGATGGAATTTGATAAAGGTTTTGCTTATGATGCTTCAGCGGCAAAAAAAAACAGTCGTGGTTTCAATCGGATGATCTACACAATTGTAATTGTTCTTGTGATTGTATGGTTTGGATTCAGAATTTTTGGCCGGCGATTAAATAGTGGTTTTCGTTCAGGCAGTAAATAAATAAGTGGTCGAACATTTTCCTCTTAAAATAAAAAAGCCGCCGGATATTCCGGCGGCTTTTTTCTGGGTGGCCCCATTTATTTTTTCTTTTTGGCGGCTTTTTTCTTAGCAGGTTTTTTAACCACTTTTTTCTTAGCAGGTTTTTTAACCACTTTTTTCTTAGCTACTTTTTTAGCCACTTTTTTCTTAGCTACTTTTTTAGCCACTTTTTTCTTAGCTACTTTTTTCTTAGCCACTTTTTTATCCACTTTTTTCTTAGCTAATTTTTTAACTACTTTTTTCTTAGCTACTTTCTTAACTACTTTTTTCTTTGCTACTTTTTTAGCCACTTTTTTCTTAGTTGC
>JAUVKG010000332.1 GCA_030596365.1 Chlamydiota bacterium
ATTCATTGCCATCTTGGTTATATGGATTCAGTAGGAACGACAGACAAATTTTATGATTATGCAAAAAATATCTCTTTTCTGGATTTCGTTTCCCATTCAGAACACATGGACAGTTTCAGCTGCGAAAGACAGGCATCAAATGATACCCAATGGGATATAATCAGAAAAGATACAGCAGGACATAATGAGCCGGGAAAATTTGTGACTTTGTTAGGTTATGAAAATAGCGAAATATGGGATGCAAATATTTATTTCCCGGATGATAATGTCTCCTGGCATGTGGATAGTTTTGCAAATAGATTGTTCGATTTCGCACGTAAAAATAACGCGATCGTAGTTCCTCACATGACAACTTACCCGCAAAGGCAGCGCGGTTACGACTGGGCTAATGACGAAGAAGATGTTATTCCCGTAGCAGAGATTTATTCTTCACATGGATCATCTGAATTTTTTGGAGGCGAAAGACCGCTTGTTAATTGCGAACCCGGCGGTTACATTGTGGAAGCATTAAACAGAGGATTAAAACTGGGATTTATCGGTTCAAGTGATGGACATGACTGTATGCCCGGGAATTCTACTTGGGGTAAATATATGAATGGTCTGGTTGCTGTTTATGCTAAAGAGCTTACTCGTCAGGCAATTTTTGACGCAATTAAAAACAGACGATGCTATGCGACAACTAATGCAAGAATATTAGGTTTTTTTGATATCAACGGAAATATTTCCGGTAGTGAAATAGATTATAATGATAATAAACCTTTAAATATTAAAGTGAAATTCTATGGAACCGATGAAATCGGATTGGTGGAAGTTATTAAAAACGGTGAAATTATAACTTCAAAACAAGGAACCGGAAGAAATATTGAATTTGAGCTGGAAGATACTCCTGACAAAAAAGAACATAACTACTATTATGTTAGAATGAAGCAAATAGATGGAGAAATGGCTTGGTTAAGCCCGATTTTTGTTAATAATAATTATGGCAAGATTAATTAATTAATAATAGCCACTAAGGCACGAAGACACAAAGAAGAAAATAAAAACATTTAGACAAAATAATTAAGAAAGAAAAAAAGACTTTATTGTTTTAATTAAAAAAGATTATAAACAGAATCATTTTGTGACAGAATCATTAAGAAAGAAATATTTATTGTTTCAATATTAATAAATGAAATAGAATTGTATTTGTATTAAAAATTATTCTGCTGTCAATCATTCTGCAAAATAATGAACAGCAAAATGATTTAAAAAAGAAAACTTTACTGTTTTAATAAAAAAAGATTATAAACAGAATCATTAACAGCAGCAACGAAGTAACACTGTACTCATGTTCACCATTCACCATTCACCATTCACCATTCACCATTAACAATTAACTATTAACAAATAACCCCGCCTATGGCGGGCTTACTTCCTGCCAAATAGTGTTAAAAAAAGACATATTATTATTGAATTCATATCATTATTATGATATAATCTTATTACAATATTTTGATAATAATACAATCAGTTCTTTGTTCAGAACGTGGTATCCCGTTTCAACACGAAGCATTAATTTAAGGAAAAAACATGAAAAAAATAACATTTATCTTTCTGACAATCTTTGTTATGTCATCATTCTGTCTGGCACATGATTTGTGCCAACAACCTGTTTTGTCGCCACCGTCATCTCCACCTGAGGCATCAGTTATCGCGGAAGCGCTTCAAAACCATTTTCGTTATTTATTTACTAAAGAACAGCTTGCAGCTCTCGACAAAATCCATCAGGAATTTTTGGCAGTTACTGATGAAATGAGAAAAACATCAAATGACACGTCACGCGGAGCGGCACAAAAAAAGCTTAAGCTAACAGAAAAAAAATTAATTCAATTTTTAGACAATTACAAAAAATTGATAGACGTAAATATTTCCACACCAGGTTTCGCTAAAATGAACCTGGAAGAAAAAATCATTGTTCCCGGTGATTCGGCCGGTGCGATCTTTCGTATTAAAAGTAGTGATGGACCGGTAAGTTTTACCACAGCCGCTTGGGACATGAAACGTAAATGGGAAGCCGTATCTGAAGTTTTAATCCCTTATTGCAGCACCGGAACAACTTATGCGTTGGTAGGCTATCGAAACATTCCTCAGGGTAAAAGCGGAATAACAGTATATTTTTCACCGATAAATAATCCGCCGGTAACCTCGCATGGCCTTTTATCATTCGAAACCCCCGAAACCGGACTTCTTGATTTCAGTATGACTGACGAAAAAGGAAAACCTACTCCGGCGATGATCCGGTTAGTTTCACTCACTGATAATTATATGCGTGTTCCCAGCGGCGCACTGGAATTTTCCGATCAATTCGATCCACCAACACCACCGCCGGGCTATCGTACAGATGTGCGATATATCCAGTACAACGGTCCTCTTTGCAACAAAAACTTCCATTGCGTTCCCGGACCATTTAATATGGGATTACCTCCCGGGGAATACGAAGTAGCCGTTTTTAAAGGAGTTGAATACATTCCTGTTCAGGGTAAATTTACAATTCATTCCGGAAAAACAACTCAATTTTCGGCTGAACTGAAAAGGTGGATAAATATGGCCGAAAAAGGCTGGTATTCCGGTGACGACCATGTTCACGGAAGAATAATGAGCGATAAAGACGCATCACAACTTTTGACTTTCGCAAAAGCAACCGACACACACGTTGTAAATATTCTTTGCATGGGAGATCATCGCCAGATTTGGTTTCCACAGCGCGGCTACGGGAAAAAATTCCGCGTTATTGACGGCGATTACATACTGATTCCCGGACAGGAAGGTCCGCGCTACCTTATGGGCCATGCTATTGGAATGAATCTTAAGCAGCTTGTCCGTTTTCCCGAACATTATTTGCTGAATGAAATGGTGGCAGATAAAATCCACGAAGATGGAGGACTATATGGACAGGCGCATCTTGCACATGCCATGTTTGATGTTGACCGTGATCTGACTATGCAAATTGCTCTCGGTAACTCTGATTTCGGCGAAATTTTGCAGTTTAACTTTCTCGGTACTGACCTTTATTATCAAATCCTGAATCTTGGATATAAATTGGCAGCATCGGCTGGTAGCGATGTGCCTTATGGAGGAAGTATAGGCGATGTACGTGTATATGCTTACACCGGTAAAAATTCATCCCCATCTTCAACTAAAAAGTTTTCAGCTGATGATTGGTTTGAAGCGGTTCGCTCAGGCAAAACTTTTGTCAGCAACGGTCCGATGCTGGATTTTCGTGTAGATGGCAAAAAACCCGGCAGTGAGATTTTGATCAAAAAAAATAAAACTTTCCGGATAACTGCAAAAACTATAGGTTTAAAAAACGGCTGCTCTCCGGCAAAACTTATGATTTTCAGTCATGGGAAAATTATTAAGGAAATCACTTCTGATAATCCGGCACAAGAAACCCTTGAACTTGATTTTGATATCGATGTCGAATTTGGAACATGGATTGCCGCATGCGTGTTTGGCCATGACGGCTCAAGAGCTCACACTACTCCTGTTTATGTTGTGAGAGAAGGTTACAGGTTTTGGGACATGAAACAAGTTCCCGAATTAATTGCAAAACGTTATGCCACATTAGACTCTCTTGAAAATATTATTTTAAATATTAAAAAATCTGAAACCGATGGTACTATTAACCCCCTTGACCACTTCGGTATTGGAATAGCTAATCAGGCTGATGAAGTTTTAGCATCAATGAAAAAAGTACGGGCAAAATACAAAGAGTTGGAAGAAATTTATCAAAAAGAATTGAAATCCCGAAAAA
>JAUVKG010000202.1 GCA_030596365.1 Chlamydiota bacterium
ACCTGACACCTGACACCTAAAGAACATCGACGCACATCGAACATTGAACATTGAACATCGAACATCGAACATCGAACATCGAACATCGAACATTGAACATTGAACATTGAACATTGAACATCGAACATCGAACATCGAACATCGAACATCGAACATTGAACATTGAACATTGAACATCGAACATCGAACAAAGAACAAAAACAATGAAAACAAAAATAAAAAATCTGCTTAATGAATTAAATTCTTTCGCGCGTGAAAAAAATATCGCTGCGGAACTTCTTCTTCACGTTGAAAAAAGTAACCTCATTCGTCTCGCTAATTCTGCCGTTTCGCTTAATACAAGTGAAGAACTTATCAAACTTATTATTACAGCCCATCGCGGCAGAAAAATCGGGACATGCAGCATTACTACCAATTTATCAAGTGTCGATAAAATGAAAAACGCTATTGTTACAGCTGACGAAATTGCTGAACATGCTGATGAAGTGAATTACGATGTCACCTTTATTCCGCTTTCCGAATTACCTGATGATGATGCGAACTACGACAACTCGTTAGCTGAGATGACTTCATCTGAAAAGCTTGATTTCGTAAATAAAGTCAGCAAAGATTTTGAAACTGATGATATAAAATTATCGGGCATATTTTCCACAGGAGCTGTTTGGGAAGGAATTACAAATACATTCTCCAATACGATTTTATTTTTCTGCATAAGCGACGCACAGATCTCTTTGGAACTTGCTCACTCAAAATTAAAATGGGAGATTGCTGCAACTCAATCCGCGGTTAGTAAAGCCGACTTGAATGCTGAAAAAATGAAATCAGAACTTTTAGAGCTGTATAAACTCTATAATAATTGCTCACCGGAAATGATTGAAACAGGATCTTATGATGTGATTCTTAGCGGACAAGCTCTTGCCGAATTGCTCGGAATGATGGAATATATTGGATTTAGCGGTGGACTTTTTAAAAGAAAAATGTCGTTTTTTCGGGATGAGCACATTGGTAAAAAAGTCTTTGATAAGAAATTGTCAATTATTGATGACGCGTCAGTTCGTGAAACTTTCCCGCGTTCTTTTGACTATAACGGAAATAAACGCGGTAAATTTTCATTTGTTGAAAATGGCGTATTTAAAAAGTTTATGTGGGACAGGGATAGCGCGGACGAATTTAATCAAAAAGAAACCGGACATGATGTTCCGGGATTAAGTATTGTAGTTCAGCCGGGAAATAAGTCCGTTTCGAATTTTGATGATATTCTTACCGCGAAAAATGATAATACAACCCTCTATATTCCTCATCTTCATTATATGAATATTGTGAATATGACAGAAGGAATTATTACCGCGTGTTCAAGATTTGGTGCTTTAATTTTTGACGCTGAAAATAAAATACGGGTACCTTTTAACTTCAGAATCACTGATAACTTCTTTAATCTTTTTAGCGATATTGAATGGATTTCGTCTGAATGTGTTGCCGTTAACACGTCGAACAGTTATGGTATGCGCAGCGCTACCGCAGTATTAGCGCCGAAATTTATGAAAATAAAGAATGTGAGCATCACACACGTTAATAAGAGCTTTTGAAAAGTAACCAAAGCACGTGACCGGCGTATGCCTGGTTCTTGCTTTGGTTTAATCAGTTTTCGAGCATGGAATTTTATTCGCGCGTAGTAATTCCGGAACGCTCAAACGTAACCGCTTGCGCCACTCCTTAAGATGTGCCTCAAGTTCTGCTGTTTCTTTAGGATAATATTTCTTAGCTTCTGCCTTTTCCAAGCGATAGCGGGCTTGCACAAAGGGATGCTCAGCATTCCATAGTTCTTTTTCTGTTACAACCGGTGTTTTAAACCAAAGATTTACTGTGTGAGCTAATTGCTTAAGTGATCGCCAATCAATAGTGTCAAATCTTTTATCTTGAATAATTTGTGACAAAATATAATTCCCGTTAGGAGAATTACTCATCGCCTTGATGAATGCTGCACGGCAACATGGATATATTACTTTTTCAGGATTTTCTTCATAAAACCAGTCAAGAATATGTTTTGCTTTTGATTTACCGCATAAATTGTATATTGCTACAAAAAGAAGTGAGCGATTCTTAGAATCGTATTTACCTTGAAAATGTGTAACAGCTTCATTGAGTATATTGAACGCGTTATCCGGATTTAAGCGCGCAGCGGCTATAGACCACCAAGGAGTGGTGATCGAACGTGGGAGACCATATTTTTTATAATTGCGTTGTCGAAGTTCACACTCTAATAATTTATCACTATTATTAGTATGGAAGAGTTGCTGCGCGTGTTGGAGAACAAAGACTACCATCCGTTTGTATTTTGAACTGCGCGGCTGTAAATCAGGGTCATCACTCGGGATTTTACCTTCCAACATTAATAGCAATTTTTCCGGTCCAACTTTTTTGCATACTTCAACCAGTTCGTCTTCTGTTACTAACACTTTACTTCCTTTTTCACCATTTAACCATAGTAAAACCCAGGGACTCTCGTTTGCCGGAAGCTCATCAATCCGTTTCCGCAGGGTGTGGATTCGGCTGAACCGATTTTTTGGTGTTTTACTTTTTCCTTGACTTGCCCGGGCGAGTTGTACAGCGAACCATCCTGCACAGTGTGAGCGATCTTTACGATCCGTCCAGTATTCACTGTATGCGCGATTATTGCGACCGGTCCAGTATTTGGTGAGTTCAGGATTGTTGTAATGTAATGACCCATAACCATAATCTGATGGCTTCATATAAAAATTAACCATTGCACTTACAACTTGTCCGACAGTTTGTTCTTTTTGGGGAGGACCAACTCCGCTTATCTTTGACCAACTTGATAATTCAGCGTGACCATCGAACGTAGGAGCTTTATCATTACGCAACTTTACCAAGGCCGGAAGTACTGACAGATCTTCTCTGTCGAAAAGGGCAACTGCAGCCAGTGTGCGAACCTTTGGATTATCATGATGCAATAAGTTAAGCAAAGTTTTCTTTGACCACTTCTTATCCGTAACTTTATCAAGTATTTCAAATTTTTTTTTGCGAATGTTTGGATCATCAAGTTTGAAAAAATGATCTTGCCGATCATAAAGAACGGATTTGATAGCCAGATACGGCAATTGTGCTGCAAATTTTTCGAATTCCGGGCGAGTTTGTTTCATATCAGGCACTTCTGCGATAACAGAAAATGTCCCGATGAGAACAAATATTAATAAGATAGCTAAATTTTTAAACATTATTGACTTCCTGCAATATTCTATATCCTGAAAAGATATAACGTGAGTAACCGTAGGCTGCAGCGCAAACCTACGGATCAAA
This sequence comes from Chlamydiota bacterium, assembly GCA_030596365.1. Classification (GTDB taxonomy): domain Bacteria; phylum Auribacterota; class UBA3054; order UBA3054; family B51-G9; genus B51-G9. Next base: position 3,319 of record JAUVKG010000202.1, read on the forward strand.
GCAGGGAACCAGGCATACGCCGGTCACGTGCTTTGATTACTTTATTCAGATGCAGCCTGTTTATATTCTTCCAATAAATTTTCAAAGAGAGTTTTAACAGAAACAATTTCGTTTACACGATATGCATTTGTTCCCGCAAAAACGAATCCTTCATCAAGTAATCCTTTTTTCGCATTGGTCAACGCGAGATCAATGCAATAAGGAACTTTTCTGAAATCACAGCTCTTCAAGCATCGCCATGGACATTCAAAAGGTATTTTGACTCCCGCGGCTACTTTCTCAAGAAAGTTATTTTTAATTGCTCTTCCAGGTAATCCGACCGGACTGTCAATTATAATAATATCCTCTTTTTTGCATTTTACATATGCCTCTTTAAATTTTATGGAGGCATCACATTCATGAGTAGCAACAAACCTCGTTGCCATTTGAACTGCCTGAGCACCGAGTTGCATATATTTATAAATATCTGCTCCTGTATATATGCCGCCTGCAACAATTATCGGAATATGTTTATTAAATTGCTTTTCAAATGGTTTTATTGTGGAAATAACTTCTGTTAGTATTTTGTCCAGTGAATAATTGGGATTATCAATCTGTTCTTTCTTAAAACCAAGATGTCCGCCGGCTAAAGGTCCCTCTACGACCAGAGCATCAGGAACATGATTATATTTTTTCGTCCAATATTCGAATATAATTTTGGCCGCTCTTGCAGACGATACGATAGGAACGATTTTGTTCAGAACTTTTTTTACTGCTTCAGGAGATAGTATTTTAGGGCACCTTAGCGGGAGTCCTGCGCCAATGAAAAGCAAGTCGGCTCCTTCATCTACAGCAACCATTACCAAGTCATCGAAATCAGAAGCAGCCACCATTATATTTACGCCAATGATACCATCGGTCATTTCTCTTGCTTTTCTTATTTCTTTTCTCAGAGCTCTTTGGTTTGCTTCTCTATAATTTGTATTAAAATCAGGTTCAAGCATACCAATGCCTGAGGCACCAATAATTCCTATTCCGCCCTCATTTGCAACAGATGAGGCCAATCCTGATAAAGAGATACCAACACTCATACCGCCTTGAATGATCGGGATCTTAGGTTCCAGTTCGCCTATCTTTAAGCTGTTCATTAATTTACTTGATTGAAACATTTATTTAATATATTTTTCATTTTTTTTTGAATTGTTGTTTTTTCTTCTTTTGCACTATTAAGGTATTATAGCATTTTTGTATAATTATTGATATCTATACTTTTTTATACTCACTATATTCTTATAATTTAATTATATTCAGATTAATTTCAGGCGTAACAATTACCACTCTCTTCCCTCCGGTTATTTCCATTATTTTTTCGGTTGTCATTCCGGGACATGTGTTCACATATAAAATCTGGTCGTCACGCAAACCATCAAAATAAAACTGTAAATCCTCAGCAGCAGCGTCGTTTAACTGCACCGCGCGTAAAGGTTTCATGTTCCGCCATGTTGGAATATGCTGTGTATGGCTGCCGCAAAGATGTATCATTCCACCGTTAGGATAGAGTGATAATATTTTTTCATCGAGTGGAGCGATAAATTCATTGTACATATCAGGAGAAACAAGCTGTGTTGTGCATCCACAAAGTTGCCCGAATCCCGGTGGTTGAGTACGTTCCCAGGAAATTACAGGTTGAAGCTGTTCTAAAGGAACATTTGTGAGATACCATTTATGGATTTCACACAAGACATCGTTTATAATTTTAAGGTCGCGATTGGTTGCTTCAGGGTCAGTCATCATCGAAAGTAATATTTCCAGACCGTAAAGATTAACAGAAACATTTAACGCGCTCGAAATTGTCGGTAAACCAAAGAGAGGAACTTTTACATTTGATTTTACAAATTCCTTTGCAAGATCGCGAGCCAGAATCCATGTCGGACAATTTTTGAGATCAGGTTTTTTAAGTGCTCCGGGTTCATTATCAAGCGTTTTTACCTGCCAGGAATTATCAACGGTATAAACTTCCGCGCCGAATATTTTGTCCGTAAAATGAACACCGTAGATATCAAATTCAACAGTGAGTGGTCGGAAAGTAATTTCATCTTTAAGAAGATCTTTGTGCTGCGCAAGTTCGTTAAGCGCGTCAGACACTTTTACTTCCGGGCAATCTCCAAGCACAGCCGGCATCGCGCCGTTTATTCCCATAAGCACAAAAGAGTTAGGGGAGTCATCTTTCCCGTCGAATAATTTTATCAGTCGTGAGAAATGTTTTTCGCGTAATGATAAAAGTTCCGGATCGTTTAAAATTGATAAAGACATAGGAAGAAATGGATTAATGGATTGTTGGATTAATGGATTAATGGATTTTTGGATTAATGGATTGATGGATTAATGGAATAATGGATT
>JAUVKG010000155.1 GCA_030596365.1 Chlamydiota bacterium
ATTCAAATTAATATATTCTTTTCCGTGTCAATCCGTGTGTTCCGTGGGCAGTAATATTCGTGGTGAACAATATCTTCACGCACTTTTTCGCCTTCTCATAATGCAGCACGTACCCAGCAATCCTATAATTAACATAATTCCAGGCTCAGGAATCACTTGCGGCGATGTCTCTTCACTTACAGGTTCCAATCCCGCTTCAATATATTGCTCTGTGTTTTCCAAAACTACTGCACCGGAAACGGGTGTGACAAGATGATAATCAGACGCTATTTCCACAGCTTTGATTTTATCTTTTCCATTCCACGAATTGGCAAGTTTACATACTTTTTCGTTCGCCCATAATCGTGCAACATGTGAATCTTCACTTGTGCTGTCAATATTTTTGACTGGAATTAATTCCCTGTCAAAATATAGTTGTTTTTTTGTTCCATGCCATAAATCAAAAAGTTTTTTCAGTTCAGCTTTCGAGTTTCCAAAAGAACGAAGTCGTTTGATTTGAGGGAGCCCGTTAAGTTTTGCCGCAATTTTATTAGGACCGCCACCAAACTGAAAATCAAATATTTTCGGATTTTTCGGCCTTCGTTCCAAATTTTGAATTAAATTTTCGGCATCCATTAATTCAAAAGGCTGTGTTCCATGAAGCCATAAAATAACGCTGTTTGTCTTTTCAGAAGCGATGTTCCAGCCCTCAACTAAAGCGGGAATATTATCACATCCTCCAACAAAACTTGATTCAGATAATTCATCAACAGATTTTATTTTTTTAACATTGTCAGAAGCCAGTAAAACTGTAAGCTCAATATTGTTCGGAAATTGTTTAAAAGCAGATTTAATTGTTTCAATATTCTTTTTCATTCGGCGGGAACCGTCAATTATTAAAACTACTTTCTCCGGACAAACTACATTTCGTTCTTTTATTTTTTGCAAAACAATTTGATTTGTTTCTCCGGCAAAATTATCTACTAATATTTCTTTTGGGTCCGACAAGCGTTCGGCCATAACAGCAAACCCGTTTTCGAATTGATTTTCCGTCAATTTTGTTCTCAACGCGAATAAATTTGTTGCCGGATGTTCAATAATATTCTCCGAATTGTTTGTAACAGGCAGCAACCGTTCTTTAGATTCTATCCAAACAGAATGTTCAAGACCATTTTTTATATTAAAATTCCTTTCCGTAAAATTAGGAAGTTGAAGCAAACCTGAAGTGTAGGATTCCAAAACAAGCGGTGCTGTAATCCCAATTTTAATTTTCATCGTTCCGCCATTTGGTGGAACAGGAAAACATTGCACAAGAATTTGTTCAGGACCGCAAGTTGTAACAAGAACGGGATCGCGACGTCGCTGCACCACTTTTTTGTACGCTTTTTTTACTTTGGCTCTACCGGCATAAGCTGCTTCACGTTCTTCACCGTCAATCCACAAAGTTAATCGTGAAACAACTCCGTTTGGCGGCAAGGTTAATTGTGTGCGGGCTTCTCTTTGTAAACGGGAATCATTTTTGAACTCCATAATCCATTCTGTATAATATGTCGCACTTTCAGGATTTACAATACTGTCAATTCTCGACTGTTTAAGCGATAACCCGCGAATCCTTGCTGAAACTTCATCTCCTCCCTGCCCAAAATCAAATTCATTCGCGTTAATTCTTGCTCCGCCTCTAAAGCCGACAAAACCGGGTGGCTTTACCGCGTTATAAGGTGTACCGGTAACTTTATAATATATACCCCTGACTTCTTTTGCAGGCACGCGTTTAAAAATCAGGTTAAATATTAGTGTTGTAACATCCGGCACCCTCTGCCCCTTAGGATAACACGCCCGTAAAAGGTTATCATTGTTCCCTGCTTTCCGCAATAATTTTATTCCATTAATTCTAGTGGATTGTTTTTCGCCTGCAGCCATTTGAACTCCGGTATAAGTTATAATCTTTGGAAGTTCAAGTAAAATAAAGATTAAACAAATGGCAAGAACAAATTGCCAGCAACCGGAAAGTTTTTTGGGTTGTAATATATTACGTATTTTTTTGCGTAATAAAACAGCGACTATTAATGAAGTCAGCGGAGATAATGGAAGAAAACCAAAACCCATAAATAAAATTCCTACCGCGGCAAAAGGCATAATAGGCAAAAATACTATTGAATAAAAAAACGATATTCCGATTGTGCAACTATTAATAAAATTAATGACTTTGATATTATTTATTTTTTCCTTTTTAATCGCTAAACAAATAAATAAATTACCAACAGGTACAAAAGATATCAAAATTAAATGAAAATATGACGGTATTGGATCAAATATCGAACTCGCACACATTCCGGTTATTACTTCAATCATTATTGTTATAGCCGGAAGTGCCACTCCAAAAATTATAGCGAAAACAAAACCTGTTGTGCTAAATTTTGTCGAGCTTTTGGATTTCGTCGTACATCTGAACTTATCTGATTTTCCGGGAAGACAATTAGATTTTGTTTGGCAATTCTTTGTTTCAGGTTCAGAAATCTTCAAGTTTGCAATTACTTTTCCAATGTCTTCTTTAGTGACTATTTCTAACTTTGCACCAATGATTTCTTCATCAATATGTCGGCGCAAATCCTCAATCACTTCATCGGCATCAGCGCCGGAACTTTCAAGATTCGCGCGTGAGTTATCCAAGTAATCATTTAATATTTCTATTGCTTTATCTGTCCATTCCTGCATAATCATACTCCTTTATGTTTATGTTTTAAGATGAGTGGTGCCTGACCCCCACTTCTTTTCTTTAAGAGTTAAGAAATCGGTGCCTGACCCCGTTTTCTTTTCTTTAGTTGGCTGAATCGGTACTTTTGTTGCGTAGCTTGTGGCTGCCTTTAATTAGTATATCCAAATGTTTGTTCATTAAAGCCACGGTTCTCTTCCCTTTCGCTGTAAGTGAATAATATTTCCTTACCGGTCCTTCAGTTGATTCTTCGAGACGGGTTGTTACGAGTTCCTGAAGCCGCAGTCGCGACAGAAGCGGATAAATTGTACCTTCGGTCACTCCCAGTCCGGGCATCGCAACAAGAGTTTTTACGAGATCGTAACCGTAATATTCTCTTGCTTCAAGCGCGTTAAGAATGCACAATTCAAGGATTCCTTTTCGAACTTGCACTGTCCAGTTATCAAAATAGTCAGGTATGTTTTTCATTATTTCTCATTCTTTACAATTAAATATGCTATAGATTATTCAAGAGAAAATTTCACGTCTCACTACATTGTATCACAAAGTACCTCGTTTGTCAAGGTACATTGAAAAATCGAAGTTTGTATTTAAGAAAAATGATGTTATGTATTGAATGATGATGTTCGAAAAGGGGTGAAAAAGTAAAACGCGCTTCCCAGCGCGTTTTACTTTTTCAATTAAATTCAGAGCGCGGTAAATTTTTATCTCTGTCAAAAAGCGGATTTTCGTGTTCCGGCATTTCATAATCCGGATTTTTTTTCATCCAGTCTTTTCTGTCTTCCTCATTCGCATAATATTTATAATGAATGTCTATGTCTTCATCACTACCCGACCCGCAAATATCTATATGACAATTAAGTTCCATTTCAGGCGGAAGAGTCTGAGTGAATTCCTGTAAAGAATCGTGTAAAAGATGTGTGTATAATTCTCTATCGCTTAAATGATTCGTACTATCAAGATACACCCTCATTTTAGCCAGTTTATTAATTACTTCCCATAATTTTTCGAGAAGTTGTTTGTCATCCAATTCGTCCGGTTCGGGCATAAACACGCCTTGTTTAAGCAGTTCAGCAAAGTGAGTTGTATCCGGTGCGTTTTCAAAAGCTTCGATTTGTTTTAGGAAAGCGTCTTCAATTTCGGGTGGAATATCGCTGTCGGGATTTTTATGAATAGTAATTTCCTTAATTTCACCATCCAAAAAAATCTTTCTTATTATTTTTTCGAATTTTTCCGGCATTGATTCTTCATCGCTTTCAGTTATTTCTTTTAAATCTTCTTTGGAAATAGAGTTTAGCGCTTCACCAAATGCATCGATTTTATCGCCCAGGAATTTCAATTTTTCTCTCAGCAGATTTTCATCACCGGTTTCCCAGTAATCGCGTTCATCAATCACTTCAAGATCAGGTATATATTTATTTTTAATATACTGTAGTAGTTTTACTACTGTTACATGAACTTCCGGCGGTGCGAACTGTGTTTTAATGAAATCCCATTCCGGTTCTTCCGGATTATAAGGTTCTTTCATAATCACATTCATAATGTTTCGCAATCCGCCATCTTCGGTATTAAAAAAGAAACTAAGAGATTCGCTTTTTTCATGTGGAGTTACGCTTACACCTTTAATTTTATCTTCTTCGTCAGATATACGTTCAGAAGATTTCCAATTCATTGATTCAGCGATATCAATTAACTCATCACAAAACTCGTCAATCAAATTTATATTGGAAATTCTTCCTTTATAATGTATTGTTATTCCCATAATGTAATTGGTTTTGATTTAATCGCGAAGCGGGAGCTTCGCGCAATACATATTTGCTATCCCATTTCAAATATGTATTATACTATACTCCGGAAATTGCTTTTTTAATTTCTTCAATAATATGTCTTGCGTGCAGACGATCATTAATGCGTCTCGCTATAGTAATTTTTTTGCCGGAATTTGTTATTAGAGTAATCGAAGAAAAAATCCTCTTGTCGGATTGGGTTGCATCTTCAAGTTTAATCTCTTCTATATCTGAAAACAATAAATTATGCACTGAACGAAAGCCCATCCAGCCGTTCATAATTGAAATTGAGTCGTTAGATACAGTGACTTCGCTTTTGTAAAGCAGGCGGTCAAGAAACCCGTAAAAAAGAAAAGGCAGAATTGCAGTAAAAATTATTTTAATCATCATTGGTGGACTTTCCATAATCCATAATAACACAACAACACCGCTCCAAACAAGACTAAATAAGAATAATGGAATTGCCTTTTTACCGGCAGTCGGGAAGATGAATCTGACTCCCCCGTTCATTAGTTTTTCAGAAATAATTCCGGAAGATTCCAATAAAGAATCTCCAGAAATTTTTCCCATAGACTTATTTAATGAAGAACTGTCAATTTCAAAATCCTTTCTGCTTTCTTCAGTTCTGAAAACAGGTATTTCAAAATACGCTTTATAATCTATTCCCGGAACATCAGCACTTATTTTGAGCTTCCAGATGATCGCGTCACGTGGATTTTCTTCGTTTGTTTCTTTTGCATCGAAAGGGATTTTGAATAAAACAGGTATCGCCGATTGTGTGGGATCATCTTCAAACACCTCATGTTTAATGAGATATTCATCCTGCCATAAAATTCGTTCGGCTGTCGTACGATTTTTTCCTGTGCCCGAGGAATATCTGTTAATGCAATTCAATTCTACTTTGAATCCGTTTTCAGATTTAACATTAACTTTGGTAACAATAATTCCTTTAAGAGCACCGCCTGTAACACCCGGATTAGATTTCATGATAAAAACGGATTCGCCATATTTTATCAAACGGATAAACAAGACTACTGTCCAGATTACCAAACCGATACCTACTAATGGAAAGATAAAAACAAATAAAAAAGTATAATTTTTTTCTTTTAATATTTTAGGAACGAATAAAATAGTAATCGGCCAGGAAATCAAATTCCAAAACAGAGCGAAAAATAATGCGAAATAAGTTGATTTTTTATTTGAAGATTTGATTTTTCCGGCAGCCCATTCCGGTTTATGAAGCCATGGCTTGTCGGGATTTTGTTCTTGTAAGTTTATGTTTTGATTCAACATTTTTTTTGAATGATAAAAGTTAATGCTTAAGATCAATTATTTTTTCTATCTTAATAGCTTTACCGTTGATTAACGCATCAGCAACCTTCTTATGAGCAGAATTTAATATGTTCCCAAATGTTTGCCTGGAAACTTCCATCTCTTTCGCAGCTTCTTTCTGATACATTCCTTTAAGAACAGCAAGTCTTATCGCTTCAACTTCACAAATATCAAGACGCACTTCACGCAAATCACTTTCCGATACATCTTCAGGCGTAAAGCAAGTGAAATGGAATTCAGCATTAATTTTTCTTTTTTTACAAGGTCGCGGCATAAAGTAAGTTATTTGTTAATTGTTAATTGCAAATAGCATATGCCAATAATTATATCAAAAACAACTGCTAAGTCAAGTCATTATTTTTTTATGTGCTTCAACCAATTTTTTGTGATTTTTAAATTCTGAATGCAATGAAGAAAAAATATTTTCACCTGATAATATTCTTTGACATAAATTGTAAATAGCGGAACTGTACAATTTTGATAAAATTTTCTCGTAATCGGAAGTTTTGAAATCAGATGATAATTTCATTTCCAGTATTGTCTGTAAACAACTGTATCGAAGTTTTTTTTCTTTACTGATTTGTCCGAAAAGCAATGTTCGTGTCAAATATTCAAGCGCTATTTTAAATTCTCCGCTTGCCAGAGCTATAAGTCCTTTTAATTCGCTTAAACGAAAATCTTCCCAGTCGGAATTTTTATTTGCTGCTATACCAATAAGTTCACAAACGAGTTGATTATCGTTAAGGCC
>JAUVKG010000143.1 GCA_030596365.1 Chlamydiota bacterium
GCTGATTGGGTTAAAAAAGGCGGCTCATTATTAGTTGTTGGCGCTACTCAAACTTCTTTAGATTCAGCAAGTTATTTCTGGTGGCATGGTCTTGGTTATAACTCTCCTATTGAACATTTAATGGATCAGTTCAGCGGCGGATACGGCAGTGGTAATGTTATTAGAAATACAACTTCCCCAAGCGCTTTTGCAAATACTTCAATCGCTGCTAATACTTATTTACCACTGCTTGAACAGGCTGTAAATGCATCAGACATTACCGGCGGATTAAACACTCCGGGAAATTTTTGTATGAAACGCGGAGATTATTTTATTGCCCGTTCCACAAAAAGTAATCTTTGGGTGCAGGGTAATTTCGTTGATATTTTTGACGCTGCTTTACCGGTAATTAATGATATTAATCTTTCACCGGGCAAAAGCGGATTATTCAAAGATGTTACTGATATAGTATCCGGAAATGTTCCCGCTCTTTTACAAACTTCACATCGCCTGATGTCACAGGAAAATAGCAATAATTTTTTAAAGTTTACCGTAAAGGGGCCTTTGGAAACTCCGGCTGTAGCAAGAATCTTTTTGGATAATAAAGATATTAATGTTTCAGCTCGTAATGCAAATGGCGGAATCGTTAATGTTAATGTGCAGCAAGATGAAACTTCTGCTTTAATAAAATTTCCTAACTTACCGGATGGTGTAGCAGTATCAATAAACTTTACAACGAAAACACTAACCAATACTTTTGAATGGGCAGATGATATTTCCGGTCTTAGTGTACAGCCGCAAGCACATGATTTAGCTCAATGGCTTGGATCAACGAATATCCTTATATACGGATCAATGCATCCCGGCGTCTCCCCTAATGAGTTTTCAAGCTTGTTTAATTCTGATGTTGATGGAAGCTACGGACCGGGCGGACCCAATGCAGATGGAATTGTTCTATTAGCTGACCAAATGAGTCCTGAGAACGATGCGGTAATACATTGTGATTTTGATTCTCCAAAATTAATTGAAGAAATAAATGTTTTTAGTAAATGGAGTGATCATAGGTTGTTCACATATTTTGAAGTATGGGCATCTGTTACCGGAACAAATGATTCTGATTATATTAGAATCGGGCAAGTGACTTTTGGTAATTATGGTGAAACAAATACTTTTTATAATAATAAAAATTGTTTGGCTAGATTGTATGATCCTGTAGATAATATTATTGCGGAAAATGTGACATCTATAAAACTTGTTAAGAAAAACTGCGCCTATGAAATTGATACGGGATCCGGCGTTAAAGAAGCTCCCGGTACTCCATTAGGCAATTATACCATGATTTTAGGTCCCGCAGTTGGCGAAATAGATATTATAGGCGTGCCGGAACCGGGAACAGGGATTTGGATTATTGGATTGTTGGCCACGCACTACATCGTGAGAATGCGAAAACGTGCGTGATAAAAATTATGGATTATTGTCAAACGACGAACGCGTGCCCGGCGTATGCCTGGGCGAAGCAAGTTGTTTATCCAAAATTGATTTACCTACTTTTTGCAATAGAAAATTTATGAAAAAATTATGTGCTAAAATGTTTCTCGTGGCTTTCGTATTGACACTTGCTTTAACTTTGCATGCGGCAATAACTAACGTGCATGAATGGACAGCCAATGGCGATGGCACAAATACTAATAGCGTGGAGTGTGCTGAAATTATGTTTAATGAAATTAACAATAGCAATAGGACAATCGCGTTTGCAGTTGGAGAACTGTCCGGATACCTCAAGGCAGCAACAGGCCGGGATTATACTATTTCCTGCAGGGAGACCGGCGGGAGTGGAACACCTCTGGTTCGTTTGAAGTTAGATACGTCTTTACATCACGATGGATACCATATTTACAGGAGTGGAAAATCCATCTGTATTTCCGGAGGCAGCCCTCGAGGCTGCCTGTACGGAGCGTACATGTTTCTTTATGAATTTGGGTTTCGATGGCCTTTACCCGGTAAAGAATTCGAGGTAATACCTAAGCTTGATGATATTTTATGGTCCGGCCCGGAGATAAAATCTGAACCTGCAATCAATGGCCGCGGGATCTGTTATGCCCCGGAAAACTATAATATTGAGGATATGGTGAAGATAGTCGATTACCTTGCCAAAAACCGGTATAATTATATTTTTATTCATCAATATGGCGGGATACCTGATGAAATGGTTGATGAATTTAAGGAGGCTCTAATTGTCCGCGATATGGGACTTGAATTAGGTGGGCACCTTCTTCCGAAATATCTGCCTCGCGACCTTTTTAATAAACATCCGGAATACTTCCGAATGGAAAACGGCAAGCGGACACCAATGTTTAATATGTGTCCTTCAAGTTCTGAAGCTCTCGATATAATGGCAAAAAACTCAATGAAAGATTGGGAAAATTTGCAGGATTTGCCGCGTCTGGAAATGCTTCACTTCTGGCCGGATGACCTTTTTGAGAACAGATTGTGTTCCTGTGAAAAGTGCTCAGGTCTATCAGCCTCGGACCAAATCCTCAAAATCACAAATGAAATGGCAAAGCGGCTTCCGTTGGGACAGACAAAATTGGCCAATCTTGCGTATCACGCGACGATTTACCCGGCACAAAAAATTAAGCCGCGCAAAGATGTCCAACTTTTCTTTTGCCCCAGGGAACGCTGCTACAGGCATGTTTTGGGTGAATGTAAGACCAATGAGAAGTATCTTAAATGGCTTGAAAATCAAATTAAAGCTATGCCAAATAACCCGGAAGTTTTGGAGTATTATCTTGACTGGGTTTTGTTTCGCGATATACCGGTTCCTCTGCATCCTATCATTGGCAAAGATGTGAAAATCTACCGGCAAGCAGGCATTGACAGAATCTGTTCACTGGCATTTCAGGACTACAGTGCGTGGGCTTACGGACCCAATTATTATGTTTTCGGCAAAGCATTATGGCGCGGCGATGGCGCTCCGGAGGATATTGAAGAATATTGCAACGCTCTGTTCGGTCCGGCAGCGGGGAATTTGATGAAGAAATATTACGACCTCCTTTTTGAGTTAAGTGCAACTGCGCTACAGGTGTGCGGCTACGAAGGATTTGAAGATATGGATATTCCTCCAATGCAACCGTGGGCAAAAACACATGCGAAGCAGTTAGCGCCCTTTGTAACAAACAAGCATCTTGAACATATCGAAAGTATCATCAAGGCAGCTCTGGCCTCTGTTGAAGGGCAAGAGCCTTATAAGACCAGAATCGATCATCAGTATATAATGTGGCAGGTTGCTAAGCTTGATTGTGAAGGTATATATTTAAACTTGCTTGCTAATTACAAGATGGATGCTGTACTCAATGGTAAAACCAATAAGGCCGAGCGGTTGTATATGAAAGGAATTCTTAATCAGGCCGTCCAGAAGATCACAAGCGTTTCTGAGATTATAAAAACAGCTCCCAAGGAGCTGCGTGGACCCTATTTTGCCGATGATAGTGACGCTCTTAATTTTTCTCGGAAAGATGTTTATGTTCGCAGTCCGCGTGCTTGGCTGCAAAAACTTTCGGAACAGGATGCAAAGAGCGAAAAATAGCCGCTGGACATTCTAAAGCCCGGTCATTATAATCTTAACAATTATGGAATTACAGATTGCTATTTATTAATTATAAAGTTTATCCCAATGAAAAAAACGTAAACAAATTTTTGACCTGACAGGTAAAAAATAATGACTTCTAAAGAAAGATTAATTACTGTTCTAAAAGGTGGAATACCTGATTGCGTGCCTGTTGCGCCGGACGTGTCAAATATGATTCCCGCACGATTAACCGGGAAACCGTTTTGGGATTTATATCTTTACAACGACCCGCCTATTTGGGATGCATATATTGATTGTGCGAAGAAATTAAATATAGATTCTTTAATGGACGGTTATTTTCCTTTAACTTTTCCGGATGAGATAAATGAAGAGGAAAAAGAATTTGAAAAATTTATCGTTTTCAGGAATGATGAAAGAATCGTTGTACAAAAATCACGTTTACTAAACGGTAAAAGAATCTGGCATGATAAAGTTGCAGTTTACTATATTGCCGATCCGCCTACTGAATCGGTGAATCCTCTTGACATAGGATTACCCTCAATTCCTGATAAATGGGTACCTGTTGAAGGCGTTAATAAAATAGATTTAGGAGCTGAAGGTTTAAAGAAAACAAAAGAAATGTTGGGCGATCAGGGATTACTCGGTGTATTTATTACTTGTTCAGCAGCTTTACATAATCAGGAAAGCATTTATAATTATTATGATAATCCTGATAAACACGAGCAATGGGCTTTGGAACGAGTAGAATCGGTAGAAAAACGTTTTGACAAAATAATGCGGATGGACGAAAAACCTGACTTCTTATGTGTTGGTGGTTCAGGCACCTTGGTCTTTCAATCAGTCGATATTTTTAGACAACTCGCTTTTCCTGCTGTGAAAAAAGGAATAGAACTGGCAACTGCCGCGGGAATTCCCACACATGTTCACTCATGCGGCCCGGAAAAAGAGCTTGTAAAAATAATGGCTGAAGAAATGGATTTAACAGTAATTGATCCGCTTGAAATACCGCCGATGGGTGACTGCAACCTTTCTGAGCTCAAAAAATTATACGGTGATAAAATTGTTCTCAAAGGAAATCTTCATACAACAGAAGTGATGTTAAGAGGTTCTGTTGAAGAAGTAATCGCAGAAAGTAAAAAAGCGATTGATGATGCTGCCGAAGGAGGAAGATTTATACTTTCAACCGGTGACCAGTGCGGGCGTGACACACCGCTTGAAAATTTATACGCGATGATAGAAACTGCAAGAACGTATGGAAGATATGCTGAAACAATTCCCCCTTTGAAGGGGGTGGTACGTCATTTCGACCCGAAATGACAGCTAAGTAAAAATAATATTGCAGAAATTTAGTATCAAAATTTTGTTAAACAAGTGCTTTGGAGTCCAAAGCACGTACTTTTACACCAGAATGTATATTTGGCAACAAATTTTATTGGTAACCATCAACATTTTATGTCAGTTGATCATACCAGAACCTTTTTCGTGTAACCTCTAACTTGAGGTTACTCGAAAATAATAACAAACAACTCAAAACAAAGCACAAATGAAAAAATTAAACCTTAGTAATCTCGATTGGAAACTTAGCGGTAGTCATCCCTGGATGTGGAAACTTGGAACAAGTATGGAATTAGGTGAAGAATTACAGTGCGAAATAAAAAATGTTCCCGCGACTGTTCCGGGCTCAGTACAAAAAGCTCTGCTTGATGCCGGTATAATAAAAGATTGGAATTCCGGACATAATGCCCGTGATTGCGAATGGGTGGAAAATCGTCATTGGATTTACAGTACAACTATTCCGGCTGAACATTTTAATGAAGGATCCCGTTGGTGTTTAAATTTTAAAGGATTAGATTATTGCGGAATCGTTTATATTAACGGCAAAGAACTCGCTACTATTGAAAATGCTCATATCCCGTTAATCGTTGATCTCAGTTCATCGGTAAAAGAAAATCCCGGAAACGATATACAAATTTCTATTGTATTCTTGTTAGCTCCGCGCTGGCAGGGACAATTTGGTTATACACGCAAAATGCTCGATTGGAAACCACGCTATAATTATAATTGGGATTGGGTTTGCAGATTAGTGCAAATCGGTATTTGGAATGATGTCCTTCTTGAAACATATGACGAAAAATTACTCAATAATCGTTGCTATTCAACTTATGACGGCAGCAATGGTAAAGTAGAAATCCGTGGTGAAATTGATGGTGATCCGGATAACATAATTCATACAACTATTAAAAATCCTGATGGAAATATAATTTCCGAAAATGATTTTACCATAGCTCAACTGCGAACAGCTCAAATTTCACTTGACGTAAATGCTCCTCAATTATGGTTTCCTAACGGTAAAGGTAATCAACCGCTTTATCAATTGTCAATTCAACTGAAAAGTAAAGATGGGGAAATTCTGGATGTTTATGAAACTATAATCGGATTCCGACAGGTTAAATGGTTAAGTAACGAAGACGCACGCAGCGATGCTGACGGTTGGATTTGCGAAGTTAATGGTGAGAAAACCTTTCTTCAAGGCATAAATTGGACTCCGTTACTTCCTAACTTTGCTGATGCTACCGATGAACATTATCGCCATATTCTTGAAACTTACCGCGATATGGGAATTAATCTCCTGCGTGTCTGGGGTGGCGGATTTCTCGAAAAAGAAGTCTTTTATAATTTGTGTGATGAGATGGGATTAATGGTATGGCAGGAATTCCCTCTTTCATCTTCAGGTGTTGATAACAGCCCTCCAACTGATGCTGAATCCATTCAAATTCTTGGAAACATCGCACGAAGTTATATTAAAAGGCGTCAACAGCATCCTTCACTGATTATCTGGTGCGGCGGAAATGAACTTAATAAATGCAAAAATCAACAAGGTGTTAATAATCCGGTTACTATAAATCATCCGACAATCAGACACTTTTACGATATTGTATGCAGTATGGATCCGGACAAACGATTTGTTCCCGGAAGTCCCAGCGGGCCATCCAAAAAAGGTACTGCCGAAGATTTTAAAACTAAAGTTCTCTGGGATACTCATGGTCCGTGGAAAGCTATTGGACCGCTTGAAGGTGAATGGAAAGAGCTTTGGGAAGACAGTAATGCACTTTTATATGGTGAATTCGGCGCTCCCGGTGCGTCAGATGTAAATATAATTAATAAATATAAAGGTGATTTAGATGCTTTCCCATGCTCAAATAAAAATGATCTGTGGAGCAGGCAGACCTGGTGGATTGAGTGGGATCAGTTTGTAAATATCGAAGGCCACGAACCGGAAAGTCTGGAGGAATATGTCGCCTGGTCACAGCAAAGGCAAAGCGATTTATTGTCATTTGCTGTTGCAACATCCAAAAATAAATTCCCGCGTTGCGGTGGAGTTATAATATGGATGGGACATGATTGCTTTCCATGCACCGCAAACACTGCTATAATTGATTTTGAAGGCAACATGGAACCTGCAGCGAAAGCTTTAGCAAAAATTTTTAAGGAATCTTTTCGAGTGCCCTCTAATTAGGCTAAAAAAAGAAACATAGTTTGAGTAACCCGCTTCGGGTCGAATCGTGGCACTCTTTTTAGTATAA
>JAUVKG010000318.1 GCA_030596365.1 Chlamydiota bacterium
GACCTTTGACCTTTGACCTTTGACCTTTGACCTTTGACCTTATGACCTTTGACTTTTAACTTTTAACTTTTGACCTTTGACTTTTGACCTTATGCTTAAACGAACACATACTTGCGGTGAACTGCGCAAATCACATATTGATGAAACAATAATTTTAAACGGATGGGTGAAAAAAAGACGTGATCTCGGTAATCTTATTTTTATAGATTTACGCGATAGGTACGGCGTTACTCAAGTTATTGTTGATCCGTCTAATTATCCTGACGCACATAATTCAGCCAAAAATATCGGTAGAGAATTCGTTGTGGCTGTTGAAGGCAAGGTCTCCTCGCGTGGCGAGAAGATTAATTCTGACATGCCTACCGGTGAAATCGAACTTCTTGCCACAAAGTTGGAAATTTTAAATCCATCGAAAACTCCCCCATTCCCACTTGATGATGATGAAGAAACGGATGACACGCGGCTTACTTACCGCTACCTTGATTTGCGGCGACCGCATTTACAAAATGCCATTCAAGTACGTCATAAAATGGCACTTGCCGCGCGTAACCATTTAGATTCTCAGGGATTCATTGAAATTGAAACGCCTATTCTAGCAAAATCAA
The DNA here is from genome assembly GCA_030596365.1 of Chlamydiota bacterium. GTDB lineage: Bacteria > Auribacterota > UBA3054 > UBA3054 > B51-G9 > B51-G9. The sequence goes on from JAUVKG010000318.1 coordinate 606, forward strand.
CTCCTGAAGGTGCTCGTGATTATCTTGTTCCCAGCCGCGTTCACCCCGGAAAATTTTACGCATTGCCTCAATCCCCACAGCTTTTAAAGCAATTGCTTATGGTTGCAGGAACAGACAAATATTTTCAAATTTGCCGCTGCTTCCGTGATGAAGATTTACGTGCTGACCGTCAGCCTGAGTTCACGCAAATAGATCTTGAAATGTCTTTTGCCGACCAGGAAGATATTTTTAAAATCACAGAAGGTTTTGTTACCGCATCTTTAGAAGCAGCGGGCATAGAAGTCGAGGCTCCTTTTACGAAAATAACTTATAAAGACGCAATGGAAAAATACGGGTCGGATAAACCCGATCTTCGTTTCGATCTGCAGTTCGTGGATATAAGTAAATTTGTTGCCAATACAAATTTCAACGCGTTCAAATCAACACTCGAAAGCGGTGGGATTATTAAAGCTGTCCGCGCACCAAACGGCACAGTACTTTCCCGCAAACAAATCGATAAGCTGGGAGATATTGCCCGTACATCCGAAGCGAAAGGATTACTTACCGTAAAGTATCTTCCTGAGAGCAAAAAGCAATCACCTCTGACAAAATTTCTTACGAAGGAGCAATGGGAAAATATTGACACGGCAACCTGCGCGGTAGAAGGAGATATACTTTTAATCATTGCTGATAAACATTCTGTAGCGCATTCCGCATTAGGGAATGTCCGCAATGAGCTTGGGCAAATGCTTAATTTAATTAATAAGGAAGAATTCTCAATTTTATGGGTTACTGATTTCCCGCTTTTTGCTTATGACGAAAATGAGCAACGCTGGACAAGTGAACATCATCCGTTCACATCACCCCATCCTGATGACATTCATTTAATAGAATCTGAACCCGGAAATGTGCGGTCATGTTCTTATGACTTAATAATGAATGGTTTTGAGACAGCATCAGGATCAGTTCGTATTCACGACAGCGAATTACAAAAAAGAATTTTCGCTTTACTTAACCTCAGTGATTCAGAAATAAACGAACGTTTTGGCTTTTTTATTAACGCGCTTAAATACGGCGCTCCACCACACGCAGGTCTTGCAATCGGACTTGACAGACTGGCTATGCTGGCGCTCAACCGTTCGAGTTTAAGAGATGTCATCGCTTTCCCGAAAACACAAAAAGCGACTGATTTAATGACTGAAGCCCCAACCGGGGTAGATGAAGTTCAGCTTAAAGAATTAGAATTGAAGATTGCCATTTGCGAGGAAAAATAAACAATGCCAAGACGAAAGGAAAAAAGTGATATTGTACAAAGTAATTCCCGATTTGATTTGGCATCAAATCCAATTGAAGATAATATATCAGCTATATCCAAAACGAATTTTTCCAAGGTTTTCCGTATCATTTTTTTTTCTATTGTTTCTTTGTTTATTCTCTGGATAATTTTACCTTCTATAATTGCCAACACACCTCTTATAACCAAACCTATTGAGAGAAATTTATCAAAAAAATTTAATGCTAGGGTTAATGTACAAAAAGTAAAAATATCAAATTGGACACTTATCCCGAAGCTAAAAATTTCTTCTATTGATTTTTACGAGAAAAACACAAATCTATTTATTGCATTTGTAGATAATGTCAGCATGCAGGTTTCGCTTTTTTCTCTTTTAACAGGTAATATTAAAACAAAAAAAATAACCGTTTCGCGGATTGACGTTGAGCTTCCGTCATTAATTATTCAACGTCAATTACTTAAGCACAATTATATTTTAAAACCTGTTTTAGATGACTCATTAAACAAAATAGATCAATTTATGTCTTTTGTAAACTGCGTCATTACAATCAATGATTCAAACGGATGAAATATAATTAATGTAAATAGTGATTGCGAAATGCCTTTTATGAGTGAAGCAGGGATTTCTATTAGATATGATGCCAACCCGGTGAAAGATATTATTAAGATACAGGAATTTCGCGCAAGCGGGATTCGCTCAATCGAAAGATTGGATTTCAGAAAAGATAAAGCGGCGTTTTACACGCTTGACTTGCCAATCGACATTTATTTCACCGGAATAATCAAGAGTAATAATATTAATATTTCTCCTATCAAAATAACGCTTGAAACATCTGTAATCAATGCTTCATATAACAAAAATTCCACCGGTACGTTTTTTAATATTAACGCAACAGACCAGAATTTCAATCGTATAGAGCGACTTTTTAAGACCAGAACTAAGAACAACGAACTTGTCGATGTATCTTTTCAATTAAATTCACACGCTTCAGCTGCAAGCGAAAAAATGCTTACAGATTGTTCGGTTCAGATTAAGAAAGGAATTTTTAGAAATGTACCTTTTGAAAATTATTCAATGTCATTCAATTTAATTAATGATAAAATTAATTCTTTTGACAGTTCTGTTAATACATGGAACGGAAAACTTCATTTGAACCTTTTGAATAAGATGGGCGATAAAAATGCAACTAATGATACTCTTATAGGTCATATTTCCGCCACGAGGGGCGATTTAAACGCTTGCTTAGGTGAACTAAGCAATATTCCCGCACGAGCAGGTGGTGAATTTTATTTTAATATTGATTTTGATGTTAATAATATTGGTATTGCAGAGTTCATATACAACAAACTCGCTCAGTTAGATTTCAATCAGGGCACCGGTGAAATATGCTTGTCAAACGCATATCTGAAATATTTTACCGGCGAAAGATGGCAATCAACCCGTGAAATACCAAAAATCGTACGACGATTTCTAAACCTCGCTGCAAATATGACCGGCGCACCTCTTTCACTTCCGATTATAAATAAGTTGATTAAACAGTTTGAAATAAATAAACCGAGAACTGTATTCGCCAAACTTCAAATCAAGAACGGTAATCTTACAGCGCCGGAAATCAAAGCAGAAACAACAGTTGGCACTTTATTCGCCACCGGCAGTTGTTCCGAGTCGGGATCTCTTAATTACAATCTTAAAATTGATCTTAATGAAGATATTATTAAAAAATACGGAGATCACCCATTACTTTCTATGTTCTTAAAAGATAACACTCTTGAGTTACCGGTTCTTCTTACAGGATCTCTTGACCAACCGGACGTACAGCTTAATCTTTCTCCTGAGCAGCGTGTTTTATTTGAAGAAAGGCTCACAAACATTGTCATGGAATACATAGAGGGCAAATTATTGAATAAGGAAGAGAAAGCAGATGTCTCTGAAGAAAACATGGAATCCATCAAAAAAACCGTTAATGGTCTTATCAAACGGTTTTTATGATTTACCTATTAAAAAAAACTTAATTTATAAATGCACAAACTTGATCACATAAGAAATTTTTGTATTATTGCTCATATCGATCACGG
>JAUVKG010000373.1 GCA_030596365.1 Chlamydiota bacterium
TGTGAAAGGACTTTCCGCAGGCGCTGTGAAAGGATGATTCAATTTATTAATAATTATTTATCAATTGTTATTTATTAAATTCCTTTGACGCTTGACGTTAGACGTTAATCCTTTAAATGTAATGAATAAAAATAGAATTAAGGCGTCTAAATAGAGGAAATACGAAAAGGGTTCAACAAGAAAAGCTCCCCTCCTTACGAAGGAGGGGTGGCCGATAGGCCGGGGTGTTTCTCGCATTAGCATTTTTTGTAAAAACGGGTAAGAACTTCCCGATTAGGATAAGATTTAGTTATTATTTTGCAAAATGATTTTTTGTTGAAATAAGAACCACCCCGCGCTAAAGCGCACCCCTCCTTTGTAAGGAGGGGATTTTAGAAAATGATTTCTATATAAAATACCTTTCGAGCACCCTCTAAATATACGTTGCTCGAAAAGAGGCAGTCGACAAAGAGTGTCTATGAGTGCTATCCAAAAATAATTTAAGAAAATATCGTAAATGTTTAACAATAAAAAAGGAGTAAAAATGAAAAAGTCAATTTATCAATCAATTTTGGTATCGTTATTAATAATTTTATCGATGACTTTATTTGCTGCTGAAGGAGCAGGGGATTTTGCCGGACAGCAATGGCCTAAGGAAAAAAGTACCGATGGAGGTAATCTAACGATTTATCAACCTCAACTAGAATCAATGGAAAAAAATTCGGTAAGTGCCAGAGCGGCGGTTTCTGTAAAACTTACCGGAGAAAAAGAACCGATATTCGGAGCAATTTGGATTACATCAAGACTTACAACTGATCGCGGAACGGGGATGGCAACTCTTGAGGAAATAAACATTAAGCAAATCAAATTTCCGGATGATTATAAAGACAAGTTAAAAAGTATAGAATCAGTAATTGAACAGGGACTTCGCAAAAAGAATATAGAAATTTCGCTTGACAGACTGAATGCGATGCTTGAATTTGCCAAAAAAGAAGAAGCGGTATCTGAAGATTTTATAATGAAATCTCCTGAAATTATTTTTTCTACAAACCCGGCTGTTCTTGTTTCTATTGATGGCGAACCAAAATTACAGCCTGTTGAAGGCAAAAAACTTATGCGGGTAATTAATGCCTCTTACACAATTCTTCTTGATACAGAAACAAAAAAATATTATCTTGGCAGTGGAGAAAACTGGGTAAGCGCATCAGATATTTTAGGTGATTGGACTCCGGCAAACGAAATTCCTGCTGACGTTAAAAACTTTGATGATGGCGAAAAGGAAACTGCAGAAGAAGCGGTTGAAAATGGAGGAGTATTACCGAAAATTATTGTTACAACCAAAACAGCAGAACTTATAGTTATAAAAGGTGCTCCTGAGTTCACCCCTATTCGCGGAACAGAATTATTATACGTAGAAAATACAGAAGCGGATATTTTCATGGAAATAGGTTCTCAGAAAATATATTTATTATTGTCAGGAAGGTGGTACACTTCAAAAAAGAAGACAGGACCATGGAAATATATAGCTTCAGATAAACTTCCCGCTGATTTTGCAAAAATATCGCCCGGATCAACTAAAGGACAAGTACTCACGCAAATTTCGGGAACTGAAGAAGCGCAGGATGCAATTCTTGATTCTTATATTCCGCAAACTGCCGAGATTAATCGGGATGACACAAACCTTGTAGTTGGCTTTGACGGCGAACCGAAATTTGAAGATATTGAAGGAACAGAAATGGAATACGCGGTTAATTCTGAGGATCAGGTCATTCATGTGGACAACAAATATTATTGCTGTAAAGGCGGAGTCTGGTATGTAGCCGATAAACTTTTGACATCAGCGGAAAAAACCACTGAAGCTACTGCTGAAGTGGCAGGCGGGGCAGTTGCAGGAGTTTTAAAATCCGCTGGAAATATTACCAGAGCGGCTTTGAATTTAACTCTCGGAACAGCCTGGAGAATTTGCAGCATAGTTCCGCCGGTAATTTATACTATTCCGCCAAGTTGTCCTGCTTATCCTGTTACTTATTGCAGAGTTTATGGCTACACTCCGGAAATTGTTTATGCAGGTTATACTCCGGGTTATGTAGGAAGTTACCGCTATGGCGGTTGTATGGTCTATGGTACAGGATACAGATATACTCCGTGGTTAGGAAGATATTACTGGCCGCGTCCATGCACTTTCGGACTTTCAGTCAGATATAATGGCATAACAGGTTGGAATGTTGGCTTGGGTTATGGTGCTGTTTACGGTGGACTCGCTGTTGCCCGGACAGCCGGTGCAGTTGCATGGCATCGAAACAGAGGATATGGAAGTGGATATTATGGGCGAGGAGGTTATGGACGAGGAGGTAATAATAATATTTACGTTAACAACAGCAGGTCTTACAAAAACGAACGGAACATAAATAATAATAGAAAAGATAGAGATAAGCGTCCCGGCGACCGCGAAACAAGGCCTGGAGATCGTGATAAACGTCCCGGCGACCGCGAGACAAGGCCCGGCGATCGTGATAAGCGCCCCGGCGACCGTGAAACAAGGCCTGGAGATCGTGAGACACGTCAAAATGACAGAAAACCAGGCGAATCTCCAAGTCAGCGGGATAGGAAAGCTGGAGATTCTCAGAGTCTGCGCGACAGAAAAATGAGTGGTGATTCTCCGAGTCAGCGTGACCGCTCTGCTTCTTCTGCCAGAGATTCAGATCGCAGCCGTCAATCAACAAAAAACAACAATGTATTTGCAGACAAGAACGGAAATGTTAGCCGGAAGAATTTGGATGGGTGGCAGACAAAAGATAAATCCGGCTGGAGTAATTCGAAGCAATCTCCCCAAACTCGCAGCAACATGGATAACCAACATAAAGCAAGACAGCGCGGGACAACTAACACAAGAAATAATCAGTCACGAACAAGATCATCAAATACACGTTCTTCATCAAGCCGACAAACACAACCATCGCGTTCAAGCAGTAGCAGAAGCAGAAGCAGTGGCGGAAGAAGCAGCGGTGGAAGAAGTGGTGGAAGTAGAGGTGGTGGAGGTCGAGGAGGCGGAGGTCGGCGTTAAAAATAATTACTGTTTAAAATAAAATCTCCCTTTATTTATTTAAGGGGAATTTTATTTTGTTACATCTTTTTGAGAAGCCAATAATTAGAGCGCGCTCGAAAAGGGTTAATCGACATAGAAGGTCGATTATCATGAACGCAAAGCGTTACTTCGTTAGGATTAAATTTGTCGTACCTATTCCCCCTTTTGTAAAGTGGAACATCCCGAGTATTCCCTCGGGAGTGGGTTAGGGGGATTTTTTCGATATATTATTAATGCTTAAAATAATAAG
>JAUVKG010000243.1 GCA_030596365.1 Chlamydiota bacterium
TCAAACACTCCATCACCATCTAAATCAATACTTAACATTGCTATTGTCCCGGCACTATCAGAGTAGGATATATAAAATTTCACTTCTTGGGCATTTGTTATTGAGCGCGGATTTGCAGAAATGTTACAAATCGGAACAGATGAATCTACGTGTACTTTAACAGTCGCTTCGCCTATTTCTCCGGCCTTACTCAAAACTTTTATGCGTGCGTCATAATCCCCTGCTTTATTATAAGAATATGTTGCATTCGGGGTTGTCAATGAAACGTAATCAAACACGCCGTTATCATCAAAATCCCACTGATAATTTTCCATATTACCATTTCCAAGACCATCAACAATTTCGGCGGAAAAGGTTACATTTAATGACGCAACTCCACTTGTCGGTGATGCATTCGGTCTTACTGTCAGCGGTCCCACACCAATCACCAGATCGGAGTTATAACTTTCCAGGCCGTCATCATCAGTTACTTTCATCATAACGGAAAATTTACCCGGGGAATTATAAGTATTTGTAACGATTGTCACATCAGGTCCACGCAAATCGAAAACTCCGTCACCATTAAAGTCCCATGCATAGTCAACAATTGAACCGTCTTCATCATAACTATTTGTGGCGGAAAAGATAACAGTCAGGGGATAATATCCTTTTGTAACATCAGCATCTACATTTGCAATAGGATAACCTGAGAATATTTTAGGTAAAAACAACCTTAATGAGTTACACTTATTAAAATCAGGATTTTCAATTTCTATATCTAAATTCCCCAGATAGTTTAAAATCTGAATTTTATTGTAATCATATGGATACGATTTCAACTTTACTAAACCCCATACACGCTTCCTGTTATTGTCTATCGCCTCAACATCAAATTGCTCTTCTCTGTTTTTCATCAAAACAACTTCATTAAGATCAGCAGATACATGGTATAAAGTTAATTCTGTGTTGAGTGAATACCATATGGAATTATCCTCAGGATTTAATTTGAAATTTAATATATACTGACTCGCATCCCGGCCGGCGGTTACTCCCATACTCAATGCAGATATATTTTGCAGTTTATTTCCAAGTTTTACGCATAAATTTCCAAAAGAATCGATATTATTTTGTGGATAGTAATCAGAGTTGTAATTTAATTGCTTGGAACTATGATAAACTCCTCCGGATTGTACATTGTAAACAGTTGGAGCACTTAAATATATTTTGTAATAATCGTAATAATAACCCGACCGGGTCGTTCGTGCCCATAAATGCTTATCATTATAAATAGAAACTCTTTCTGGTTGATATATTCCCTGAAATTCTTTGTGATGTGTCCGTAATATATCGTTTGTAAAATTATAATTCCGCGGGAAATCATACCAGTAATATACATTCGTTAGTGTGCAAATCGCAGCGTTGGTGCCGGGCGACAAACTCACATTTTTTATTCCGGGGACAAAATATGTATAGTGATATCCACTATTGCTTATCACATTATATTCAAGAGGAACGAACGGAGAAATAACATAAATTAAATTCGAGTCTGAACATATCACCCAGGCTTCTCCGGTATCCGGATTTATGTCATTTACGATTGGCGTTAAAGGGAATCCGGAAATTGTCGAACGGATTTCTCCAATATCCACACCAATTTTATAAACTTTTGAAACATCGGAAACCCATGCAGCAGCGCCCCCCATCTCAGTTTTACCAAAATTTTCATTAAGAATTATATAATCATTTGTATTTATAACTCCGTCTGAATTCAGGTCGGCCGATACGTTAATCGAATTTGTATTTTCACCGTAATAGCGCGAAAGGAATGCAAGGTCCTTGCCATCGACTCTTCCGGAGCCGTTGATGTCACCATTTATACCAAATACATGCAGATTAGTTACAGATAATAAAATTAAAAGAGAAACGGAACAGACGAATTTGTGCTTTTTCATGACCAAACCTTATAGTGTTAAGATTTATAAACAACCTCTATAAATATTATAATATTTTAAATATGTAAAGTCAAGAGGAAACCGGATGTGTAAAGCGGCTTGCATTTTTAAAACGACTTCAGTATAATATATGCTCAATTCAAGTATCGCGGGGTGGAGCAGCATGGTAGCTCGTCAGGCTCATAACCTGAAGGTCGCGGGTTCAAATCCCGCCCCCGCAACCAATTTCCCCAATTATCGATTTTTTCATTTTTAAAGTAGATTAGGCTTCCAGCTTAATAGTCAAGCTGAAACCGGGCATACAAGAGCTTGACTTACATTCCTCTAATTACAGGCTGCTCGAAAAGGGCGTTACAACCAACAAAAAAAGTTGATTCCAATCATTTTTATATGTCGGTTGTAGCAAAAAATGTACCGTCCTTTTCGGACGGAATACGTTTATTAACGTGTCCTTCGTTAAAACGCAAGGCTAATTGCTCACGCCGCTTTGCGGCTGAACCCTTCTCGAGTGTCCTTAATTAACTTCTTAAATCTTAAATCGTTAATCCTTGTTCGATATTCAATTTGACTTAATTTGATTTAAGAACAAGGCTAACAAAGTAAAGCCATAGCGTTCACACCGATTTTAGATTTTAGATTATCCCTACCAATAAAAAAGCCCGGCGATTTGCCGGGCTTTTTTATTATTCATCAAATTTAAAGATTATTTCATTTGAAGCAGCGAGACCAAAAGTATCTCGAGCATATTTTTCAAGATAAAAGGGATCGTTTTTAAGAAGATAAATTTCTTTTTTTAATTTATCATTCTCATCACGCAATTTTCTGATTTCTATACTAAGTTTTTTTTCTTCAGAACGTGTCTTAAAATAGTCAGGTCCTTTTCTCTGAAAAAAATAAATCAGTACGATTGCAGTAAATGTGATAATAACAACCGCAATCAAAAATTTCATAAGTCCCCTTTATTTAGTGCCTGACCGAAACCTCTCATTTCGCATTTTCAACCGGAATACAGGCACTATTTAGCACCCGTAAACAGCAGTGTCACCAAGTTGTTCTTCAATACGAATAAGCTGATTATATTTACAAATACGGTCTGTTCTGCTCAAAGAACCGGTTTTGATTTGTCCGGTATTAAGAGCAACAGCAATATCAGCGATTGTGCTGTCTTCAGTTTCGCCTGAGCGATGACTAACAACAGCTGTCCAACCGGCTTTATGCGCCATTTCGATAGCGTCAAGAGTTTCAGTCAAAGTACCTATTTGATTTACTTTAATAAGAATAGAGTTAGCGCATTTTTCATCAATCGCCCTTTTAAGATACTGAACATTAGTAACGAGCAAATCATCACCAACGAGTTGTATTTTGTCTCCGAGTTTATCGTTTTGGATTTTCCAACCTGCCCAGTCGTTTTCATCCATTCCATCTTCAATTGAATCAATTGGATATTTTTCGATAAGTCCGGCAAGGTAATCAGCCATTTCTTCGGAAGAGCGAACGGCACCATTTTCGCCTTCAAATTTAGCGAAGTTGTATTTTCCGTCTTCAAAGAATTCAGATGCGGCACAATCCAAAGCGATTGTAATATCTTCACCGGTTTTGTATCCGGCAGTTTCAATAGCTTTAATAATGGATTCCAGAGCGTCTTCTGTTCCTTCAAGTTTAGGAGCAAAACCGCCTTCATCACCAACGGCAGTGCTAAGCCCTCTGTCATGCAGGACTTTTTTGAGGTTATGGAAAACTTCAGCTCCCATACGAACAGCTTCTTTAAGAGAAGAAGCGCCGATAGGACGAATCATAAACTCCTGAAAAGCGATTGGTGCATCCGAATGCGAGCCGCCATTAATAATGTTCATCATTGGAACAGGAAGCACTTTAGCGTTAACGCCGCCAATATATTTAAAAAGCGGGAGTCCTGAATAATCGGCAGCAGCTTTTGCGGAGGCAAGAGAAACGCCAAGAATAGCATTAGCGCCAAGTTTAGATTTATTAGGTGTTCCATCTAAAGCGATCATTTTAGCGTCAATTGCATTTTGGTCACGTGCATCGCAGCCGATTACAGCATCAGCGATAATAGTATTCACATTTTCGACAGCTTTTTGAACCCCCTTACCAAGATAACGGTTTTTATCTCCATCACGAAGTTCAACAGCTTCATTTTCACCTGTTGATGCACCTGACGGAACAGCAGCTCTTCCTTTTGCTCCGCTTTGAAGAAGTACATCTACTTCAACAGTAGGATTACCTCTTGAGTCGAGGATTTCACGAGCTTTAATATCAATGATAACCGGCATAATAATACTCCTTAATAATTTTAGATTATAGATTTTATATATATTTTAACAAAGGCAACCGACATTTTCTGCCGATTGCCTTTGTTTCGTTCTTTTTTTAATTATCAATTATGTTGCGCCGCCCATTCCTTTCATCAGCGATAGGAGAGGTAAGAACATAGCAATAACGATAGTACCAACAATAAGAGCCAGGAAAACAATCAATAATGGCTCAAGCAGGGATGTTAAACCGTCTACAGCAGTATCGACATCATCATCATAAGTATCAGCTACACGTATCATCATTTCAGATAGAGTACCTGTTTCTTCACCAACGTCAATCATACCTACAACCATAGGGTCGAAGATTCCACTTTCGCGAAGCGGTGCAACAATAGATTCCCCTTCTTTAATCGAAGCGTGAACATTGTCAATAGCTTTAGCCACAACAGCATTGCCAACGGCGTCACCAACAATATCTAAAGCCTGTAGAATTGGAACACCTGAGGCGATTAAAGTACCGAGAGTTCTTGTAAATCGAGCAACGATAACTTTTTTCACTAATTCTCCAAAGATCGGAGCATTAATTTTAAAAGAGTCAATCGTATATTTACCACCTTTAGTTTTAAGAAGGAATTTGATACCTGCAATTGCTCCAATGATAACACCTATACCAATGATTGTAACGATAGGGTTTTCCAACATTACAAATCCCTTCATTGCGTTTGAAATATCAATAAGAGTTTGTGTAATAACCGGAAGGGATTTTCCCTGTTGAGAAAACATACTTTGGAATCTCGGAACTACAAATGTTAAAAGGAAAAC
>JAUVKG010000038.1 GCA_030596365.1 Chlamydiota bacterium
TCGTGAGGTGGAATCGCTGAGATAATATTTAGCAGTACAATGACTTGCAGAACGATTATTCCATAAGTAGCCTAAATTCAAAACAATTAAAAAATTAAATTTATTGACAAAACAATTATTGACAAAACAATTAATCCAAAATCAATTCCATTATCATCTCATAGGTTGGAATTAAAAAATTATACTTTCAATTATTAAGGTTTTAAAACAAAGAAACTTATGTTTTCTTATGTATCTTATGTGGTTAAATATTACTTTTTAACATTTTCTCCATTTTATAGTCATCCATTATAAAACCATTTCCAATATCCTGGACAATCGAACTGATATTTGTAAACCCCATTTTTTCATAAGCTTTTATTGTGTTTGTATTGTATTTGTTTACAGTCAGAGTAATCCTGTGCAATCCTTTTTTTTCGGCTAAATTTTCGACGAATTCAATTGCTTTTTTTCCGATTTTTTTCCCGCGTTCAGATGATTTGATATAGAGTTTACTTAAAAACAATTCATTTTTTTTTGGTAAGACACTTAGATACCCAATATAGTTATCATCGGTTTTGATTAGAAAGTATAAGCAACCTTTTTTTATTTGTTCTGATAACCCCTTTTTTGATTGGAATTTATCAAGCATATAATCGACCTGAGCCTTGCCGATAATAGGAATGAAATGCTGATTCCATATTTCACAGGCAAGTTTTTCAACAATCTTTATCTGCTGTTTATTCAGTACTTCTTCAATTTTCATATTATTTATTAATCTAATTTTTATTTGCCACAAAGGCACTAAGACACTAAGAATACAAATGCAATTGTTATAAAAATATTTAATCGTACTGCCCCTAAATCGTACTGCAATAAATAATGTTCTTCGTGCCTTAGTGTCTTGGTGGCTATTATTTATTTATAATATATTATAATAAAACATGTGATTCTTATCCAATGGCAATTGAATGTTTAACCTTTTTTTATTATAATATTTGTGGTTAAATTTTACTAAAACAAATATGATAAGCAAAAACTTCAATAAAATCTTTCAGTTAATTCTTGTTTTAATTTGCTGTTTTGTTTGCACCCCGGAAACTGCATTGGCAGATGGGATTTATATCCCGGAAATAGCATATGCAAAACTTCCCGATATGCCGTTTCAACGTGCAGTACTTACTTATCGTGACGGCATTGAAACGTTAATTATTGAATCGTCACTTGAAGCTGAAGGTAAATCTTTTGGATGGATAATCCCTTTGCCTGCAGTTCCAACAAAACTCAAGGAAGTGTCACCGGGGTTTTTAAAAACAATGACAGAATGTATTCAACCAAGAATTTCACATGATCAAATTCAATTGGGTTATGTAATTTTTTATGCTGTTATTATTACTCTTGCCGTTTTTTATTATATTTTTGGCAGAAAGAAATCATCAAAAGGATGCAGCTGGATTATAGTTACAGCTATCTTATTATTTTTCTTTGCCGGGCTGGGAATTGGTTCACTTACCTCATTTGGCGGATTCGGTCACATAAAAACTTACCACAAAACTCCCGGCATAAATATTTACTCGGATTCTCAAGTCGGAAATTATAATGTCGCTGTTTTAAATGCTGACAATGCTAATGTGTTAGATTCGTGGTTAAGCACCAATGGTTTTGCAAAAATTCCTGAAGCAGGTAAACATATTGTTGCGGATTACATAACAAACGGATGGTGTTTTGTAACGGCAAAATTGCATAGAGAAGGTTCGGGATTCAGTTCCCCACACCCTTTGTTGATGAGTTTTCAAACAAAAAGACCTGTTTATCCAATGAAACTCACAGCTCTTGCGGATTCAGAACTTTATCTTGAGTTGTTTGTTTGCGCGGATAAAAGAGCCGAAGCAAAAGGATTAGAACTAAGTTATTGTGACAGACATATAAATAAAGAGTTTTATGTACTCAGACAAAAATTTTGGGGTTATTTGGGTGAAAACTATTATCGAAGAATGTACCATCCTTTTGCCAAAAATATTTTATGGACGAACTGCGTTATTACAAAATTATCGGCTAAATTAACGCCTGAACAAATGAACAAAGATTTTGAAATTGAATTTGAATCATTTGAACCGTTCATCCAACATTTTTACAGTTTTAGAGGAGCGATAAAAAAAGGAGTTTTAATTTCTCTTCTCATTTGGAGTGCTGGGCTTATTGTTGCTTTATTAAGTTATAGTTTTCGAAAAAGATTTAAAAAAGATATTTCACATCCAATGGGGAGATTCATTTTACCATTGTTTTGCACTTCGATTTTTGTTGGATTATTTATTGTTATAACGGTGCCTAAGATCAAAGTTGTTACAGGTAAAAACTATAGAAATCCAAGATATCATCTGGTTGATACGCATAAATTAGCAATGAAATTTATAAATGAACAACCTGCTATTATAACAAATGAAACAAAGATAATTGAGCAAAAACTTGTTAATTATTTCAAAAATGAAAAATGGGAAAATTCTTTTACCGGGGAACCAATTAAAGCAGAAGATTCTCCCGGAAACTTTACAATTATACGTAATAATGAAAACCTTGACTTGATAGTCTATTACATTAACGGCGCACCGGTAAAAAAAAGATTGACCTTTGAACCTTTGAATTTTTAATTTGAATTAGGGCACCCACAAGGGATGCCCCTACTGACTTACAACCTTTGGGCACCCACATAGGGATGCCCCTACTGACTTACAACCTTACAACTAATGAAAAATATTTTAATCTTTCTAACTGCAACATTAATTTCTTCGTCTTTCGCGATCGATATTCCCGAATATGACGCGAAACAAACTAATGCTTTTTTTAAAAACTTTTTGATGATAGGACCTTTTCCTAATCCTCCTGCGGCTAACGGCATGCGGCACTGCAAATCTCTGCCCGGTTTTTATAATGATTATTTAAAAGAAGCCGGTGGTGAGAATTCTGAACAAATTAATATTGATACAGAAATAGTTTTTAATGCTACAAATGGAGAAGCTGTTTCTGTTGAATGGAAACTTCACGAAGCTGAAGACAAAATTATTGATCTTGATAAAGCTGTTTCCGCAGAAAATGATGTTTTGTGTTACGCTCTTTGTAATATAAAATCCGCAAAAAAGAAAAAAATGACCCTCGGTGTTGGAGCAAATAACGGAGTAAGGGTTTGGCTTAACGGAAAAGAAGTTATTGATAACCCGACAATAGGCTCGCTTGCAATAGATTCCGAAACGGCTCCGGTGACTTTGAAGAAAGGAAATAATCAACTGCTTGCTAAAATTGAAGAAGGAGGAGGAAACTGGCAGCTTGTAGCCCGTCTTAAGGAATATAATGAAGCGAATTATTTAAACAAAAATTATTTTCAAATTCGTACCGATAAAAGCGGTGATAAAATTTTGGAACTGATGACACTTATAAATGCAGTACCATTTAAAAAAGCAAATTTTACTTTAAAGGATATAAACAGCAAAATTATATGGGAGAAAAGTTGGGATAAAAAAACCGAAATAAAATTGCCGGTGAATAAAAAAACTTATAGCGAATATCAGTTGGAAATAAATTTACAGTTTGACAAAAATAAAACAAAAAAAACTTTTATCAGCTTTACCGCCGGACCTAAAATAAATTATGTAATATTTAAAAACAGAAAAACAGATTATGAAGTTGTTCTAAGGAATAATCCTTCGGAAACTGAAAAGTACGCCGCAGCGGTTTTGACTAATTATTTACATGAAATATCCAGTACGGTTTTTCCATTAGTTGAAGAAAATAACGCTTCAGCTTCACGGCATAAAATATATATCGGTTATAACAGCAAATTATCTGACAAGAAATTCGATAACGATGATGAAAGTTTCAAATATATTAATGCCGGAAATGATATTGTGATTTGGGGTGGGAAGAATAGGGGAACAATGTATGGCGTTTTTACTTTTCTGGAAAAGGAACTCGGAGTCAGATGGCTTTCGTCAAAAGTAAAAATTGTACCTAAACGCAGTGAGCATAATTTTTCTATTTTAAATTGCGAAGAAAGTCCGGCAATAAAATTCCGGCTTGTGGATTATTACGATATGCAGGAAGGGCCAATAAGTGTGCCGCAGAAAAACAATAGTTTAAGGGTACAGCAATGCCCTCCTGTTATTGTTGATGAATTTAACGGGCGGGGAGAACAGCCGGGTGGTTATGAAAAATTCTGGTTTCATCATTCCTTTGATACTTTTGTACCTGCAGAAGAATATTTTGATAAGCATCCTGAATATTTTTCGCTTATTCATGGTAAACGGCAAAAAAAGAGAAGTCAGTTATGTTTGTCGAACCCGGAAGTTCTGGAAATTCTGATTACGAATGTAAGAAAATTTTTAAAAAAATATCCCGATTTAAAAGTTTATAATATTGGGCAGAACGATAATCATAGTCCTTGTCAATGTGAAAAATGTCAGGAAATAGTAAAAAAAGAAGGTGCGGAATCGGGAATTATGCTTTGGTTCGTTAATCAGGCGGCAGAACGTCTTGAAAAAGAGTTTCCGAACAAAATTTTCGGAACTTATGCTTACCAATTTTCACGCAAACCCCCGAAAACTATACGGCCGAGAAAAAATGTCGCGATAATTTTTTGTTCTATAGAATGTGATTTTTCTCATCCGTTTACTCATGAACACAACAAAGAATTTGTAGAAGATTTAAAAAACTGGGGAAAGATAACTGACAGAATCTTTATTTGGGATTATGTAGTTAATTTTTCACATTACTTACTGCCTTTCCCAAATTTTGACGTGCTTCAAACAAATATCTTGATATTAAAAAGTCATAATGTTCAGGGAATTTGTGAACAGGCAAATTGTCAGAATACAGGAAGCGAGTTTTTTGCGTTGAGAGCGTATATTCTGGCAAAACTTATGTGGAACCCGAATATTAATGTTAAAGAAGAAGTTGCGGATTTTATTAACGGATATTACGGACGTAGCGCCGCGTATATCGGAGAATATTTCGATAAAGTGCAAAATCTTGTTACCGAAGATTCTTACATATCAATTTGGACACAGCCAAATAATGAAATTTTCACCGACGAATTTATAAATGAATCAACAGAACTTTTTGAAAAAGCAAAAAATGCCGCGGAAAATGATGCGGTATTCCAAAGAGTGGAAGTCGCTGAACTCGGGATACTGTATTTAAAACTTGCCCGGGATTATCGCGGGGCAATTAAGAACGGTATTCTCGATAGAATAGAAGAAATAACGAAACGTGAAAAAATCAATTATACGTCTGAAGGAGCAACTCGCGAGAGAATGATAAAATATTTCAGGAGTAAGCCGCGCTCTTGACCCGCGTATGCCGGGTTCCCAGCGCGAGCAGTTATTAGTTAATGGTTAATAGTTAATAGTTAATTGTTATAGGGGAAGTGTGAAGGTGTGAAGGTGGGAAGGTGTGAAGGTGGGAAGGTGGGAAGGTGGGAGAACCACCCCGCCCTTCGGGCACCCCTCCTCAACAAGGAGGGGAGTTTAAGCACAAAGCACAAAGCACTATCGGTTAATAAATGATAAATATTTAATAGTAAATAATAAATAGAAACTACTCATATCTCAAAGCATCTACCGGATCTAACCGTGCGGCAAGAATTGCGGGAATTAAAGAACCAAGCAGGCATAATCCTACCGCGCTTGCCGAGACGAGAATTACATCTGCCGGAACGATAACAGAAGGTATTGCGTCAAAATAGTATACATCGGGAGGGAAGAAACTGAATCCGGTATGTCGTTCAAGAAATTTTGATATTGCATCGACATTATGTGCAATCAGCAATCCGCAGATTAATCCAAACATCACCCCGGTAAAAGAGATTAATAAACCCTGCAAGGTAAAAAGTACACCTATTGATAATCTTGTTGCGCCGAGAGAGCGAAGTATGCCGATATCTTTAGTTTTTTGAAAAGCCACCATAACAAGTGTGCTGATAATATTAAGTGCTGCGACAACGCTTATGAGGAGCAAAATAATGAACATAACACGTTTTTCCATCTGAACCGCGCTAAAAAGAGCTTTGTTTTTGTCCATCCATGTTCTCACAGAATACAACGGACCAAGCTCTTCCTGAAGCATATTTTTAATATCTATCGCTTTGTCAACATTATCAAGTTTGATTTTAATTGCGTGAACAGAGTTTCCGAGTTTAAATAAATCCTGCGCCGCGCGAAGAGTTACAAAGCCGAAACCTGAGTCGTATTCATAATTTCCCGAATGGAAAAATCCCGCGACCTTGTATTTTATTCTTATAGGCTTAGGGCCGTCCGGAGTTTGAACAGTCGCTGTAGAAGTCAGATGAATTACATCCCCGATTCTCGTACCGCGTTGTCTTGCGACCTGATCGCCGAGAATAATTTCGTCATTATTTATATCGGCAGAGCCGACAGTAATGAATTTTTCCATTTCGGAGACTTTTTTTTCCAATTCAGGATTGGAGCCCAGAATGTACAATAGACTTCCACGCCTCATTGATCCCATTAGAACAGGGCCGGTAATAAAAGGCGAGGTGCTAAGCACGTGCGGCATAAGTTTAGCCTCATCAGCAGGGATTTTCCAATTACGCAAGGCTCGAGCACCGGATTGAGTTATTGTTACATGAGCGTACATACCGATCACCTTTTTTTTCAATTCTGCTTCAAAACCGGTCATGACAGAAGAAACAATAATTAGTGCTGCAACACCGATGGTTACGCATAAAACAGAAATAAAAGTAAAGAATGAAACGATGCCTTTATGGGTTTTTGAACGCATAAGGTATCTAAAAGCTATTGAAAATTCGTAAAACATACTTGCAAATAAAAGTTTTTTTGATAAAATATTATGTATGAAAAGAACACTATTAAAATCTAAATTACATCGTGTCCGAATTACGGACTGTTCCATAAATTATGTTGGCTCAATCGGTATTGATGAAGCGCTAATGGAAGCCGCTGACATTATACCGTACGAAAAAGTACTCGTTGCCGATATTAATAACGGCAACCGGTTGGAAACTTATGCAATTCCCACACCGCGCGGAAGCGGTAAAATAACAATACTCGGTGCCGCGGGCAGATTAGTTGAAGAGGATGATCTGGTAATAATAATGTCATTCTCCTCATATTCACCAGAGGAGGCATCGAATCATACTCCCAAAGTTATTTATGTTGATAATGAGAACCAACAGGTGCCGGGTAATCCGTAATCGGTAATCCGTAATCCGTAATCTTTATTATGTAATGATTTGGTAATTTAATGATTTGATGATTTAATTTCAATCGTTTCAATCGTTTTAATCATTTCAATTGTTTCAATCATTCTTTAAAACAAGCTCATCTGATCGCTTTCGGGTAAATCGCCGAATACACCTGTTTTAAACATGCTTTCCAAGCTGGTCCTGTTGCATAGCGTTCTTCTTTGAATATCTTCAACACTTGAAAACTTTTCTTTTTGCCTTTCGGTAATAACCGACTCTGCGGCAGCTTCTCCAAGGCCGGGAAAAGAAGTAAGCGGCGGAATTATTTCTCCATCTTCAACAATGCATCTTGTAGAGTGAGATTTATAAATATCCAGAGTCTTCATTTTTACTCCCCGCTCAACCATTTCAAGGGCAATTTCAAGGGAATCCAAAGCGCTTGCATCATTATGGCTGAGATTTCTTCTTCCGTTAACCAGTAAATTTTCCATTGCTTTAATTATTTTGTTTTTCCCGCCAGCAACGATTTGCGGATTAAGGGCACCTCGCTTAACGGTAAAATATGATGCATAAAAAGCGACGGGATGATGCACTTTGCAGTATGCGATTCTAAAAGCATTAATCACATAAGCGACGGCGTGAGCTTTAGGGAACATATATTTAATTTTCAAGCATGAATTGATATACCATTCAGGTACATCTTTAGCTTTCATTATTTCAATATCTTCCGGAGTAAGCCCTTTTCCCTTCCTAACTTTTTCCATTATTTTAAACGCGGAAAAAGATTCAACGCCTTTTGTAATGAGATAATGCATAATGTCATCGCGAGTACAGATAACATCTTTCAAAGTAGCAGTCTTATTCTTTATTAAATCACGTGCGTTATTCAGCCATACATCTGTTCCATGACTTAAACCTGAAATTCTTATCAAATCTTCAAACTTTCCGGGACGCGTGTCCATAAGCATCCCACGCACAAAGTCAGTTCCGAATTCAGGGATACCAAGCGTACCGACTTTACTTTTGCTGTTTCGTGTGGAAAGTCCGAGAGCTTTAACACTTGAAAATAAGCTTAAAGTTTTTTTATCATTAAGAGGTACTTGTGTAATATCTTTCCCCGTAAACTCACATAGAAGACGGATTTGTGTTGGATCATCATGACCAAGAATATCAAGTTTCAGAAGTTGATCTTCCATTGAGTGATAATCAAAATGAGTTGTTTTCGTTCCACTATCAGCTTTATTTGCAGGATATTGAACAGGACAAAATTCAGTTATAGTTTTATCTTTAGGAAGAATAATCATTCCACCGGGATGTTGACCTGTAGTCCGTTTGATTCCCGTAAGACCTATTATCGCGCGTTCAATTTCCGCTTGAGGCCAATCTGCATCTATACTTTCCAAATATTTTTTAACGAAACCAAAAGCGGTTTTGCTTTGCAATGTACTCATTGTTCCGGCACGGAAAACATGTTCACTGCCGAATAATTCTTCGATATAGTGATGAGCACGGGATTGGTATTCGCTTGCGAAATTCAAATCAATATCCGGTGTTTTATCTCCTTTAAATCCTACAAAAGTTTCGAATGGAATATCGAAACCGTAGCGTTCCATTTCAGCGCCACATTTTGCACATTTTCTTGGTGGAAGATCTACGCCGAGTTCAGCTTTGATATTATCAAGTGGAGTTTCTCTTGATTCTCCATTTTCATCATAGCCGACAAATTCGGTTAAAAAACATTCAGGGCAGGTGAAATGCGTCGGTAAACTGTTTACTTCAGTTATTCCGCTTAAGAAAGCTACAAAACTGGAACCTACACTACCACGTGAACCAACAATATAACCGTCATCGAGAGATTTTTTAACAATTTTCTGAGCAAGCATATATAAATCGGCAAAGCGGTTTCCTACAATGTCATTAAGCTCGCGTTCCATCCTTTTTTTAACAACCGGATGGGGATTTGTTCCGTAAAGTTCTGTGCAGCGGTTCTGACACAAACTTTTCAGCTCTTCTGTTGCGCCTTCAAGAGTTGGCGGATGAAACCCATCAGGAATAGGTTTAATTTCTTCGATTTTTTCAGCCACTCTTGCGGGGGCATCTATAACGATTTTTTTTGCAGTATCTTCACCGAGATATGAAAATTCTTCTAACATTTCATCGGTGGTTTTAAAAGATAAAGTAGCTTTGTTGTCATTATCATCGCCCCCCTTATCATATCCCTGACCAACCTGCAAAATCTTACGCAGCAGCGCATCGTGTTCATCAACTACGTGAACATCGCAAGTTGCAACGACTTCTTTCGAGAGATTTTTTCCGATTTCGACAACTTTTTTGTTAAGTATTTTCAACTCGTCTTCAGATTGAACGATATTTTTTGCTACTAAAAAACTGTTATTTGATGTTGGCTGAACCTCAAGATAATCATATAAACCAATAACGTCGCCAATCTGTTTTTTAAATTCTTCAGGCGTAATTTTCTTAAGATGTTCGGAAAGAACTAACTTGAATATTTCACCACTTTCGCACGCACTGCCTATAACTAAGCCTTCACGATATTTCATCAAAATATCGCGTGGGATAAGCGGTTTGCTATAAAAATATTCTGTGTTTGAAATAGAAACAAGATCATATAAATTACGCAGACCGGTAAGGTTTGCGGCATATATAATTATATGGTAAACTTTCTTTTTGAATTTAGAAACTTCTTCTTTAGAAAGCGATTTGCCTTTATTTTTACGGGATATTACTTCAGAGACCTTTTCGCTGTTGTGATTTGTAAGATAACCCTCCATCCCAAGCAAAACTTTTATGCCATGCTTTTTGCCGAGCGAAAACGCTTCCGGAAAAACATGCACATTCCCATGATCGGTTACTCCAATTGCCGAATGACCCCAATATGCCGCGCGCTCAACCAAATCAGATATTTCAGCTAAACCATCCATCTGACTCATCTTTGTATGTGCGTGGAGCTCGATTCTGCGCTTTTCGCAAGTGTCGTGGCGAATTTTAGAATCGGTTCGTTCCACGAGTTCGGCTTTTAATTCAACATCTTCTCTGTTATAAATTGCAGTTAACGTTCCTGTAACAGTTATCCATTGTCCTTTTTTAAGTTTCAAAAGCTGTTTTGGAGGCTGGCTTCTGTTATTGTAATCGCCATTGTTTTGGTGAATAGAACATTCAATCGTTGATGTGAAATCTGTAATCGAAAATTTCTCCTGCTGATAATGACGCTGACCCGGCGGGTCATAGCTCACCACTTTTCCGCTCACCGTAAATTTATTACGAATAGGTTTATTATCTACGAGTTCTTTAATTTCGGAAAGTTTGTAATGTTTTGCATTAGGAATGCTATAAAGAATATTCTCGCGTTTTTTTAGCGAAGCGGAAATTTTCTTTTTTTCTTCTTCTTTAACTTTTTGTACATGTTTTTTTATTTTTTCTTCTATAATTGAAGAAAAATCACCGGTACTAAATAAAATTTTTGTATTAATACCCAAATGCGACTTTAAATTTTCTTGAATTATTT
Organism: Chlamydiota bacterium; assembly: GCA_030596365.1. GTDB lineage: Bacteria > Auribacterota > UBA3054 > UBA3054 > B51-G9 > B51-G9. Next base: position 10,719 of record JAUVKG010000038.1, read on the forward strand.
TTTCGCAACCTTCCTTTTTAAGCGTTTTTACAGCTTCGGGATTGCTCACTTTAATTTTTACAACGTCTTTCTCAATTTTCCATTCTACCGGATCAAGTAGCGCAGTCATTATTTCTGATTCGCGGCTTATGTCGTAACAAATGTCATCCCAGTGAATTTTAAGAAATTGACCAATAGGAAAGTCAGAAGAATACTTTGGGCGGAAAAGAATATGTTTAACTTCTGTTCCTGTTTCTTTAAGGAGAGATTGCCTTAATTTTGGCAAAAATTTTGCTGATTCATGTGATTTTACTTCAAAATGAAGTTCCCAAAACCCCTTCTCATGATCAATACATAACTTGTCAAATAATAATGATTCCTCACTATTTTCAGACAAATCGACATCAAGCAGTTCATTAAAATTTATACTATTAAGAGATAATACCGTTTTCACAAATCTATATTTTTTTAAGGTTAATAAAATTATATCAAAGCTGTTTTTTTCACGCAAGGACATAAAATTCTGACGAAAGGTCGTCCCGATAAATCGTGACTTAAGGTTGCTCGCTTTGTTCGCTTAAGGTCATCCCGACTTTGTCGGGATTTAAGGTTGTCCCCATAAATTGGGACTTAAGGTTACAGGCACTCGGAAGAAATTGTCCCGAACCACCGGGACAATTTGTTTTCATGCTTTATTCATTGCAGTTTTAAGTGCATTTTATATGACAAACGACACAAAAATATACTTTAACAAAAGTAATTTTACCGAAAAAGTACCTCACTTCGACCCGAAGTGAGCTGTTTATTAAAAATTTATAAGCACACTTTTTGAAGATATATTTTTATCTAAATAGTCATTTCGGGTCGAAATGACGTACCAACATTTTCGAGTAACCTCTAATTTTCATTTTTTTGTCAATATAATGATAAAATAAATTCTTTATTAATATTATATCATAGTTGTAAGACAAAAGTTGTCAGGAAGTTTTTTGAGAAAAAAAGATGTCAGGAAATTCATCCCGATTGATCGGGATGAATTTAGTATTCATTTCATCCTTGGGTGTACCAAACATCGATTTTTGATATTCGATTTATTAACTTCTTAAATCTTAAATCGTTAATCGATATTCGATATTCAAGTGTCAGGTGTCAGCTCCTAAACTTGATAATTGGTAGTTGAGAGTTCGATATTGGATATTCAAGGTGTCAGAGGTCAGCTCCTAAACATGATAATTGGTAGTTGAGAGTTCGATATTGGATATTCAAGGTGTCAGAGGTCAGCT
>JAUVKG010000131.1 GCA_030596365.1 Chlamydiota bacterium
AAATTTGAAGCAGATAAAGTTGTTTTACCAAAAGATGTCCTGATTAATCCTGTGGCAAACCAAATTTCACCGGGCTTCAATAAATTTCTGTATTTATCAACAAGATCCGACCAGAGAAGAATGTCATAAGTTCCATATAAATCTTCAAAAGTGACAATGCCGTAAACCGTTTGTTTTTTACTTACCCGCCAGTCAGTTTTGATAATTAATCCGCCCATAACTTGCTTAGAATCCGCTCCCGAAGAAATGAAATTATCATCTGAAACGCTGTTTGACAAATAACCCATTGATCGCGAATCTTTTGTAACTAACGATCTCCAGGTGGCGGCATAATTATCAAGCGGATGACCGGTCAGGTAAATTCCGAGCATTTCTTTTTCAAATGAAAGCCGTGTGAGCAAATCCCATTCGTTTACTTTTTCAAGATTAGAACGGGATTTATTTCCGGACATTTCATCATCATCAAATGTGTCGAAAAATGACCGCTGAAACTCTGATTCACCACCTCGCTCCCATCCTGCCGCCGCGTCATCAACGATTAGCATCATCCTTTGTCTTGGAATTTTAAAGCAATCACCCGCGCCGGATTTCACTAAAGATTCAACTGCCTTTCTATTTACGATTTTATTGTTTATCCTTCTTGTGAAGTCGTCTATATTTTTATATTCTCCATTTTCCCTGCGTTCGCTGATTATCGTGTCCGCAGCTGAAGGGCCAACGTTTCGCACGGCAGCGAGTCCATATCTTATAGCGGCATTATTTTTTTCAGGAATAAATTCCACCGAAAATTTTGCTTTACTTTTATTAAAATCAGGAGGTAAAATAATTATATCATGAATTTTACAACCCGATTTATATTCCAAAAATTTTTCCGGAGTTCCGAGTCGGCTGTTCATAAGCGCGGCAAAAAATTCCGCGGGATAATGTGCTTTCAGCCAAGCAGTTCTGTAAGCGATAAAGGCATAAGCGGTAGCGTGTGATTTATTAAAACCATAACCTGCGAATTTGGCTATTCGGTCAAATAATGTTTCTGCTATTTCGTTTGAAATACCTTTTTTAACTGCTCCTGAAATAAATTTCTTGCGCTCTGCTTCACCTCTTTTTAGAAGTTTCTTTGACATTATCTGACGGAAAATATCCGCGTCGGAAAGCGAATAACCGGCTAATGAATGAAGAACCTGCATTACCTGTTCCTGATAAAGCATGATTCCATAAGTCTCTTTTAATATCGGCTCAAGTTTAGGATGAAGATAATTTACCTCTTCCTGACCATGTCGACGTTTAACATAATTCTCACGCTCACTCATGGCTCCGGGGCGAAATAACGCAAGAAGAGCAATTATGTCCTCAAATTTATCGGGCTGCAGTTCAAGAACAAGCCGCCGCATTCCGGCGCTTGTTTCAAGCTGAAAAACACCGGTAACGTCTCCCTGCCTTAAAAACTGATAAGTTAATTTATCATTTAACGGAAGAGTTGACAAATTAATTTTTGTGTTATTGGCCTGATTTATCATCTCAACTGTATCGTGGATGATTGTTAAGGTTGAAAGCCCTAGAAAATCCATTTTCAGCAAACCGACACGTTCAACTGCGTGCATATCGAATTGTGTTATTATATCTCCACCGGAACCGCGGGCCAGAGGAACTATCGTCCTTAATGGTCGTGGTGAAATTACAATTCCTGCTGCATGGGTGGATAAATTTCTCGGCAGATCTTCAATTTTTACAGCAAAGTCAAGTAAATTTTTTGCCGACTTGTCATATAAATATAATTCGCGTAACGGATGATATTGCTCCAAAGCCTGAGCAATAATTCTCTGCTTTTTATGTTTGTGGTTACGTTCAAAATCTGTTAACAAGCGGCAAATTTGCTCAATTTTATTTGGAGAAATATTAAGAATTCTACCAGTCTCACGAATTGCTGCTTTATAACGCATAGAGCTGAACGTAGCTATTTGCGCAACTTTGTCAGCGCCGTATTTTTTCCTGACATAATCAATAACTTCTACTCTTCTCAGCTCACAGAAATCCATATCAATATCCGGCATTTTTTTGCGGCCGGGATTTAAAAATCGTTCGAAAAGCAATCCATAATCAATGGGATCAACATCTGTTATTCCAAGCAAATAACTGACAAGACTTCCCGCAGCGGAGCCTCTGCCCGGCCCTACCGGAATATTGCTGTTTTTGGCAAAAGATACAAAATCAGCAACTATAAGAAAATAATTTATAAAACCCATTCTTTGAATGGTTTCTAATTCAAATTTCAGCCGCTTATCTATAATTTTACATTTCTGTTTTGTTAGCTTTACAGGTGTATCATTTGTTTCGTTTTCCCAGTCAGGATAGCGATTAATAAGCCCTTCATGGCAAAGTTCTTTTATATAACGAATACTTGTTTTTTCGTTCGGACATTCAAAATGCGGCGTTATAAAATCCCTGTTTGTCTGAAGTTCTACTGCGCATTGATCAGCAATGATAATTGTATTTTCAACAGCCCCGGGAGCATTTTTAAATATTTTGTGCATCGTCTCGCCGGCACGAAAATTAAACAGCTCCGATTCTGGCGTGAGTTCGGAAATGGAGTTAACCGGAGTTCCTTTGGCGATTTTATGCAAAAGTTCTAATGCTGCCGCATCTTCTTTATGAGCGTATAAACATTGATTAGTAGCTACAACCGGTATGTTGACTTGTCGTGCGAGATTTATCATTTTTGGTAAAACTTTCTTTTCATCATCAAGTTGATGCCATTGAAGTTCTATGTAAAATTTACCTGCGCCGGCGCAACGAGAGAGATGAGCAGCGGTTTCGCGAGCGTTATTTTCATTATTATTTAAAAGTGCCTGAAAAATTTCGCTGTTTAACCCTCCGGATAAAATTATCCAATCTCCTGCGAGCTCTTCAATCCATTCTTTTTTTGCGTATAAAATACGTTCATTACCTTCAATTTGAATTCGCGTAATGAGTTCACATAATTTTTCGTAGCCTTTATTATTTTCGGCTAGAAGCACTATGTCATAAATTGCCGGTGAGAGGGGATCAACGCTAATTTGCTGCGAAAAAGACTCAACGACAATCTCTGCTCCGATTATTGGTCGAACGCCGTTTCTCAGACATGCATCATAGAATTTCATACACGCATGAAGATTCATTCTGTCTGTTAATGCAACGGCAGGCATACCGTTTTCTGCCGCAAGTTTAGCTATATCATTAACGCGCAGTGCACTTGACAGCAACGAAAACTCGCTTCGGTTATGAAGATGTATGAATGAAGAGTTAGACATGGAGTATTTTAAGGTTATTCGCTTTGTTCATTTAAGGTTGCTCTCTTCGTTCGCTTAAGGTTATTCGCTTTGCTCATTTAAGGTCGCTTTAGCAACCAACCTTAGGTTGCGTAGCAATAACCTTAAATGCGATAGCGCAACCTTTGCGATAGCAACGAGTAACTTTATAATAACAAATGACAGAGCGTAAATCAAGTGGTCGCTCGATAGCTTTGACGAAAAATGCAAATTATGGTATAATAAAGAATCCTTGAATGAAAGAAAACTTTTGTTCAGGAGCAAATATATATTAATTTATTATGGAGTATTTATGAATTTGAAATTTATTATTATAATTTTATGCGTTGTTAGCACAATGGTATCTATTGCAGAGCCTTATGAAGTGTTGCTTAATACAGAACCACCGGGATCTGACGCATATTTATATCTTGTGCATCCGTTTAATGTTCCCGGCAATACAAACTATGGAACAGATCATTATTATTTCAATTGTAAACCGTCAATTCCGAACCCGGATTGGGGTGTCAAAGGATGGAGTGGAGACGATCCACATCTTAATAGTAACTGGACAATTGGCGCGCGTAAAATTAAAGCAGATACTTTGAATGATCCGGGTGATTGTTGGGTAAGAGTAAATTATCTCGGCTCAGGAAGCGCTTTGTGTAAAGTTACAGTTACTAACTGGCCCGGAATGCCGATAATGACTTTTGAAAAAAACATGAGTGAAGGCGATGAACCGTGGTATGTTACTAATTTACCATGTGCTCATGACATTGGTCTGAAAATTATTAAAGCTAAACAGAATCGATTCACAGGACGCCTCAAAATCGGAGCTACATTTAAATGTCTTATGCCAATGAGCGAAACATCAACTTATTTGCGTACTTCACTTGATTCGTCTGAAACTTACAGTTTGAGAGTAGAAGAATGGATGCATTACACTACTGATAAAAATGTGAAAATTAGAAAGGAAGGAACCGTCGGTAGATTTGGTAAACCGGTGCGTGCAATCATAAAAACAACACCATTTAATAAAATCGCTCTTAAAGGTCAGGGGAATAATTCATATCAAAACAGACCTTTGCGCGTTTTTATCGCAGTTGGCGAATGCAGCGGATTCCAGATGATCTATATGAACGAAAAAGCAAAATATATATTTGATGAATAAATTAATTAAAAAGCCTCTGAACTTTCAGAGGCTTTTTAATTAGTTAGTAAGATTAATTATCGATAATCCAAGCGCCAGGCCGAATAAACCGATTTCGGATAACTTCAAACGTTCATTTGCCATGTGAGCCTGCCCCTCACCATCCTGTGAAAAACCTACTGCCGGAATGCCTTTTTCTACAAGTTGCTTGCAAACCGTTGTACCGCCCATTCCGAAAAAAGAAATTTCTTTGCCTGTCAACTCCATAACCGTATTTTTCAAGGCATTTACAACGGGATTATTTTCAGAAATGACAAATGGAAGCATATGCTCTTCTTCTGTAATTTCAAAATCTAAACATAAACCTTTATTTTGTACTTCTACGGCAAGTTGTCGGATTATTTTTGTAACATTTTCTTTTGTCGTATTAGGAGTGTATCTGATGTCAATAAAAATCTCGCACTCATTTGGAATAATGTTATATGCGGTTCCCGCGGATAGTTTTCCAATGTTAATTGTTGAAGGGGAGAAAAGAATATCTCCGTCATCACCAATATATCCGGTCTCATTCTTAAATAAAGATTGAATTCCATTCAGAAAATCGTTTGCTGCCCAAATAGCGCTTAATCCTTTTTCCGGTGTTGAAGCATGAGCTTGTTTGCCTTTAAATTTTACTTTCATCTGCAGCATAGCTTTTTCACCGGTTGAAGCGGCGAAAATAGAACTTCCGGTGTCAGGTACAATCGCGTAATCAGCTTTTATAACACCTTTCTCAAGCAGGTAAGAAACACCAAGTTCGGAACCACATTCCTCATCGGCCACCGCGCCAACAAGAATGGAACCTTTAAATTCATTTTCAAATTTCTTTAAAAATGCTGCAAGTAAAAGAACAGAAACCAAAGGACCTTTGTCGTCAGTAACTCCCCGACCGAAAATATAATCGTCCTTTATTGTCGGTTCAAAGGGATTTGTTAACCAGCCGTTTCCTGCAGGAACAACATCGGTGTGAACAGGTAGAAAAACTGTTGGACTTCCCGTGCCCACTTTAGCAAGAAGATTCGTTCTGCCCGGTTCAGCTTCATAAGTTTCGCTTTTAATGTCATACTTTTTAAGAAAAGATTTAACAACTTCCGTTGCGAGATATTCATTCCCGGGAGGATTAGTCGTATCTTTTTTTACTAAATCGCAAAGAAGATCAATTCCTTCCTGTTCGTGTTGGCCAAACCACAATTCTAATTCATTTTTCCAGTTCATGATGATGAAAATAGTTAATAGTTAAAAGCTTGCCCAGCCATAGGCGGGGTTAATAGTTAATAGGTTTAAGGTTTAAGGTTTAAGGTTTAAGGTTTAAGGTTTGAAGACTTTTTGAAACCGTTTCTTCACATATCTCCCATAATTCCCATGTCTCCCATATCACGGATCACGAATCACGGATCACCGCTCTCAACTCCCTTACCGCCATAGCCATATCATCTGCCATTGTGATTGCCGTAACAACAGCGATTTTTCTTGCACCTGTTTGAAGCACTTCATTTATATTAGTAATTTTTATTCCACCCATAACTGTAAATGGAATGGTTAAATGCGGTGCAATTTTTCCAATCATTTCAACACCGGCAGCCGTAAGATGTTTTTTTGTGTTTGTCTGGAAAATAGGACCTATATTTACATAATCAGCGCCATTATTTTGCGCTTCAACAGCTTCTTCAAGATTGTGGGAAGAACTACCGATAATTAAATCAGGTGATAATGCTCTGGCTTCAGAAATAGGGAAATCTTCCTGGCCGAGATGAACTCCATCGGCATCGATTTCAACTGCGACATCGATATAATCATTTATAATCAGCAAGACGCCTGCATTAGCAGTTATTTCACGGAATTTTTCCGCCATTTTCAAAAAGTTATTTTTGCTGCATTTTTTATCCCTAAGCTGAATTATTTTTCCGCCGCCTTTTATTACTGCATCAAGAACTTCATAATTAGTTCTGCCATTTGATAATTCTTCACACGTAACGGTGTAAAGATCGATTTCATCGAACAGTTTTTTTCTCTTTTCAAGTTTCATTTTTTTATTTTATTGCCACTAAGACTCTAAGGCACAAAGAATACAAACATAATAATTTTTATTAATTACAATTTATTTCTTCTTCGTGTCTTCGTGCCTTTGTGGCTGATCAATTACTATATTCTTTTTTTTTGCTTTTATAGGCGGTTTTAATTGGATAAATTAAAAAATCATAAATCAGACCCCAGCATCCGCGGGGCGCTCACGCGAATCCAAAATCCAAAATCACAAATATAAAAATTCTTTATCCCAGTCTTTCCATACAGGTTCGTAACCGGCCTTACTGATCGCCAATGCGACTTCTTCAGCTGATCTTTTATCTACTACGTCAAACTGTTCGCCGGCTTCGCTGGCATTTGAATAGCCAAGTGGAGAAGTGCTGCTCGCCGCACTCATTTGCGTAATACCAAGAGGCAGCATATTATCACGAGTCTCTGCCGGCTCACGTGTAGATAAAACAAGATGAGCATCCGGTAAAATAATTCTGAATGCACAAATTAATTGGGCGAGTTGACGGTCGGTTAACGGATTATCAGGCGCAAATCCTCCGGCGGCGCCTCTCAAACGCGGGAAAGAAATACTAACCTGTGTCTGCCAGAAATGCGTCATAAGAAAATATGAATGAAAACCCGTAAGTAATGCTTCCGTTCTCCAGTCCGCCAGACCGTAAAGCGGACTTACACCAACTTTTCTTATCCCTGCTTTGGCTGCACGTTCAACTGTTTCGATTCTCCAATTATAATTGTTTTTCTTTCCTCCTGGATGTACTTTTGAATATGTTTTTTTATTGTAAGTTTCCTGATAGCAAGTTACACAGTCGACTCCGCTATTAATTAATTTCGCGTAATCTTCTTGAGAATTCTTCTTTTTTTAAATTGTTTGATACCTTATATAATTTTTTTGACCTTCTTATTGATGGATATAAAATTGCACAGGACGAAAAAAGTAAAATTGTAAGAAATATAATAAGGGATCTTTTTTTC
>JAUVKG010000039.1 GCA_030596365.1 Chlamydiota bacterium
AGTTCCGTTTGTTGGGATATAAATTACGACAGCGGGATAATCTTGTAATCCACCACCCATAGTATAATCCAAATTTCTAATTTGATAAGTGTGACCGTTTTTTGTTGCATCACCCCATACAGCCATTCCGCTACAGGAATAAGGAGAAACGACAGGGATCATGTGGCATCGTTGTAATAGTTTTAATGACACACCGCTTCCGTGAGCTAATCCTTTCATTTCTTCAATAATCCGAGGGTCGATATATTTAGAATTAACTTTCCATGCTTTATCTAAGATTTTATTTATTGATAATTCCTTGAATTCTTTACGAGTATAATCAAGAATACTATCTAAAGATGGTTTAATGTCATCTTTCAGTAAAACACCAAGCTGCACTCCCATTTCATAAGGTGCACCTTTAACAACAACGACTTTAATTTTATCTTTTCCTTCACCGACTGAAGTAAGATAACCATTAGTAATTTCAGGTGGGGTATGTGAACATGAGAGTTGGAAGAGTATTATTAGAGATAAGAATAATGTTTTTTTCATAAATTTAAGGTTACAAGGTTGCAAGGTTGGCGTTTCGCCGGGTCAGAGTTCATCTATAGAGTGATAGAGCAGAGTTGTATAAATTGTTCAATCAGATTTTAAATAATCATTCATATTTAAATACACATAATTTTGTTCGGAAGCGTTTGTAAGTCCATCGGCAAAAGCGATCCACATTTCCAGTGTTGTAGCATCATAGACAACATTCATTAAATTATGTTTAGCGGCGACGATTTTAGAGAGTTCGATCATATATTTTTCGTCAAATTTTCCGATATTTTTTTTAATAAATGCGCTTGCTTTATCGTTTTTCATTGTTTGATAAACGCAATTACTGAAAGTGTTTGGAGCAACGTTGTCTGTTGGGTCATTATCTTTCCAGATGGTTAATTTAACCGGGTCAGGTGTTGAAACACGGATCTTTGCCGCACCCATTGTTTTTTCGTTACCGTCGCTGATATAAAGGAAGTAACGTTTTATTAACGGCGTGGTTTTAATTGTTTCTAATGCGCCGTCAAGTGTTTTCGCGTCATATTCAAGAGTTCTGAATAAAAAGGAAAAATGAGTTCCATTTAAATCATAAGGGAATTCTTTTTTTGGCGATTGGCCTTTTTCGCCAAAAACAATATGATTGGCATTCATACCGGTATGTGAAGCGATGTAACCTGCGAAAGTTACATTAGCATGAGGAGTTCCGTTTGTCGGAATATAAATTACAACGACAGGATGTTCCTGAAGTTTTGATGTCACAGAATAATCAAGATTTCTAATTTGATATGTGTGATTATTTTTGGTTGAGTCGCCCCATACTGCCATTCCACTGCATGCGTGAGGAGAAACAACAGGAATCATGTGACACCGTTGCAGCAGTTTCATTGAAGCACCGCTGCCATCTGCCATGCCTTTCATTTCATCTATGACACGTTTATCGATATACTTAGAATTAATTTTCCAGGCTTTATCGAGGATTTTTTTAACTGGTAATTTTGGAACTTCTTTTTGAGTTGCTTCGAAGAAATTATTTAAAGTTACTTTAATGTCATCTTTCAATAAAACACCAAGTTGCACTCCCATTTCATAGGGAGTACCTTTAACAACGACGACTTTAATTTCATCTTTGCCCTTTCCGACTGAAGTAACATAACCATCAGTAATTTCAGGTGGGGTATGTGCGCAGGAAAGTTGGAAAAGAACTACGAGAGATAAGAGTAATAATTTTTTCATTTTTTTGTTTGGTTAATGTTAATGGACATAACCCTGATGGAGTAAGACTCCACAAGGCGAAGTGGACATGATGGACAAGATGAACATGATGGAGAACCACCCCGCCCTTCGGGCACCCCTCCTTGGTAAGGAGGGGAGTTTCATTCCTCCTTGAATTTTACCCCGGAACTTTGGGAAAAGGGGATTAGGGGGATTTTCAAAGAACAAAGTACAAATTACAAATTTTCAATTCTTTCTTTATATGTCGGCAGTTTTGGTAGGGGATCACTGGGCACGGGTTCATACCAGAAAGTTGCAGTTGTCCAGTCGTCCTGCCTTTCGAAAAAATGCGGTACACCTTTTACATCGCCATAAACGCCGATTTGCTGAATTGTCGCGCGGATATCTTTTTTCCAATAAATCGGGTCTTTAATAAACCACCGGTAAATTGAATAAAGATTACCTTTTTGTAAAGTTGTACCGCTATACAAAAAAGCTTCGTTCTGCAGTCCCCATGATTGACCGACAAAATCTTCCGTGCCGGTTCCGCAGATTGTCGGGAATTCTTTGTCGCCGTCAAGATAAATTTTTACTTCCCCTTCACCCCACCAGTTATTTGTAAGAGTGCGGATACCGAGAACGCAACCGATGAGTCTTCCTTTCCCTTTTCTCAAGGGCATAATTTCAAAATCTTTCTTAAGAGTAGTTGGATTTTCGCGATGGTAGAGAACATGTAATCTTCCGCTGTCTTTTTCGACTTTATCACCTTCTGTGTAATCAATTGAATAGTAACATACAGAAGGTTCCGGGCCTTCATTCGAGATAGTTATTTTCGCGCTTTTAGAAAACGGCATTGGAAGATAAATCGAAACTCCGGCCTGATTGTTTACAGCATGAACGGCGGATTGATATGCTTGCGGTTTCCCAAGCATTATGCCGAAGAATTCACCGAATGGGGCTTCAATGCTCGGATGTTTTTGACCGTCCCAGTAAGCGCGAATGATAAGTCCTTCAAGTTTATCCGGTTTTGGAGTAGTAGTCATCCAGATATGCCGGATAACTCCCGGCCCTTTTATGTTGCACAAAACCTGAGTAGTTCCCGGAAAAATAAATTTAGCCGGTGCACCTTTTCTGCCGATACCGAGTGCGCTTGCGGCTTTTCCTCCGATGCCTTTTTCACCTGTAGGATTTTCGAAGGAAATGCTTCGGGAAACGACAGGAACGTCGACCTGATAAAGAGTATCAACGAAGTTTTCCGCGTTAATTATTGTAGTTATGCTAAGAAGAAATAGAGTTGTAAGAAAGAGTTTTGTTTTCATGTTTGTGTTTTGTTGGTTCATGGCAATTATAACAAATTCAGATAAAAAAAGCCAATTAGAATGACAGATAGCGTACGGTTTCAAAACCGCTAAAAAATATAATTTCTTTCACTACGAACCCACAGGTTAAAATCCAACGGTTAAACCAACGATAAACACTACGTTTTACATTCAACTTTTCAAAAAGCAATATTTGGTTTTTAATTACTTTGTTGATATTTCCTTTGCGGGCTTAGCGCCTTAGCGAGATAAATTATTTTCTTATTCCCTCTTGAATTTTACCCCGATCCTGTCTGGGAAAGTGGGCATGGGGATTTTATTCCTTTTTAAGGAGGAAATTGAAATTTTTCAAATCTCAATTTATTTGCCCGGGGTTGATTGCTGCTTTCACGTTGAGCAAAAAAATTAAAAGAAACTCTCGCTAAGGCGCTAAGCTCGCAAAATGGGATGGTAGTGAATTTCTTTTATTATTTTATTAAATTAGGTTTGACGAAAAAATCCCCTCCTTGGTAAAGAGGGGATTTTATAATGTCAAATGTCCAATGTCTAACTTACTTATTTTTATCGATTTCCACGTCTTTTACCGCCGCGTTTTCCGCCGTTTTTGCCACGCTTTCCGCCACGTTCTGTTGGTGTGGAAATAATTTCATCGAATTCCTCTTGTGAGATGTACTGAGGAGTGTAAGTCTCACCTCTGGCTTCCAATCCTTTTACAAAAGCTCTCAAATGATTGCGTGAGCCGCGAAGAAGATTTTCGTATGTCTCAATAACTTTCGTGTTAGTTGTTTGAACTATAAATTCTTGTAAATCTTTTATATCTAAATCTTCAATTGTGGCTCCTACTATTAATGCGTCAATCGCTGACTGAGAACCTAATTCAATAAGTTCATCGTAAAGTTCTTGAAAATGCGTTGATGGGAATACACCTACAGTATTATCTTTTATAGGGTCTGTCAAATTAAAGAGAACCAGCAAACGTTTCAGTGCATTCATGTGTTTTTGTTCACTTCTGGCTATATTTCGAAATTGAGGCAAATCCCATTCTTTTCCAAGTGTTATATAGACATCTCTGGCAATTTTTTCTTCTGAACGCATCCATATAATGCCTTCCTGATCCTCTTGATTTAAAACTGCCACCCGTTGATTTTTGTTTTTCATGGATCTGTTGGAATTTCTGCGTCCATAGGCGGTATTTATTCCCAGGGAAAGAACACATACTGCACCAATAACTGTTAAAAGTAACATTTTACGATAAGAATTTTTCTTTTTCATTTTTCACCTTTTTGGTTTAATTTAAGTTAATTTGTTTATACTATATTTTCTGACTGAAAACAAGTGGTTTTCGATCGGATATTATATAATGACGAAAATTTTAATAAAATATTGTATCACCATTTTACTTAATTAGAATGTTTGGTTTATATATCCGATTCCGACTCGGTAAAAGACGTGTTTAGATGGGAGATTTTCGACATTCAAGAATTCAGTATGACCACGTTTCGCACGTTCATCCATTAATCCATCAATCCAAAGTATTTCGGTCGCTTCCCGAAACTCTCCGGGCGTAGCGCGCCCGCGCAGTAAATGCCGCTATCGCGGCTTTATTCCTGCACTCCATACCGTATGCCGGATTATTTTACGGAAAATTTGTAAATAGTTTTTGTAGAATATTCTTCACCAAGTTTTAACACAACTGATGGAAAATCAGGTTTGTTTGGGGAATCAGGATAATGCTGCGATTCAAGACAAAAAGCGTTTCTGAAATTATATACTGTGCCGTCTTTGCCGATATTACTACCGTCGAGAAAGTTTCCGCCATAAAATTGGAGCCCGGGTTCTTCAGTGAATATTTCCATGAATCTTCCGGATTTCGGCTCGAAAACGGAAGCGGCAAATGTCATTTTACCTTTTTCACCTTTTTTATTCAGGACAAAGTTATGGTCGTATCCTTTTCCGAAAACAAGTTGTTCATCTTTATTATTAACATTTTTTCCAATTGGCGTAGGTTTAGTAAAATCAAAATTTGTACCTTTTACGGGTTTAATTTCTCCTGTCGGTATAAAGCCTACATCAATAGGAGTAAAATTGTCGGCGTTAATCATAAGCTTATGTGAAAGAATATCTCCTGAGTCATGTCCGTTTAAATTATAATAATTATGCTGAGTAAGGTTACAGACAGTTTTTTTATCTGTTTTTGCTTTGTAACTGATAATCAGTTCATCATTATTACTGAGAGTGTAAGTGACAAAAACTTTCAGATTGCCGGGGTAGCCTTCTTCACCGTCTTTGCTGAGATAAGAAAGGGTCAACGATACACCGTTTTCATTTTCTTTTGAAGAGACGAAATCCCAGACTACGTTGTTGAATCCTTTAACTCCGCCGTGCAGGTGATTTTCGCCATTGTTACATACGAGAACGAATTTTTTACCATCAAGAGAAAATTTTCCTTTAGCGATTCTGTTTCCGTATCTTCCGATTATGGAGCCGAAGTAAGGGTTATTAGTCACATAGTTATCAATCTCATCGAATCCTAGAATAATATCATCGAAATTCCCATTTTTATCAGGAACGAGGAGAGAGACTTGAATAGCGCCATAATTTATGATATCAGTTTTGAATCCGTTTTTATTTTCCAAAGTATAGACATCAATTACCTGTCCAGTTTTTAATTTTCCGAAGGTTTTTTTTGAGATTTTATCCGAAAGATCAGTTGATTTTTTAATTTCTGCAGTTTGACATGCAGATAACATTAAACCGGTTACACATAAAACGATTAATAAAAATTTCATAATGACTCCTTGTTTAGTTAATTATAGCTCAGTTCAATCGATAAATATAATACAATATTGTTCATTAAACGTCAAGGATATTTTGACATGCTCAATGAATTTTTAAGATGGACGACCATCTTTATCCCGCCCATAAATAAACAGGAAAATTTTAATTTATTAATATAATATTTTTATAGACAGAATCATTTAGTGACAGAATCATTTTTTAATACAGGGAAAAATTTTAATCTATTTAATCGAATTCATTTAGACTGTAATAAAATATCAATGTACTAATGTTTATCATTATTTTCAATTTATTTTGTATTTAAATCACTTTAAAAAATGATGAACAAGAGTACAGTGTTACTTCGTTGCTGTCACTAAATGATGAACGTGAGTACAGCGTTACTTCGTTGCTGTCTAATTCTTGATTATCTCGTCATTTTCTGTCAGTCAGTTTTTTGAAAAGATTGATTTCTTCTTTGCTGAATGGCGAACCGTCTTTTTTTAGAAGGTCATGAAACCAGGGGTCAGGTTCCGGGTCACCTTTCTTTGAAGCCCAGGAATAAATCGTCTGGGTTTTACCGGAAACCAATCCCCAATTATAGCATCCAACATTTTCTTTTTTAAATATGGGAAGAAAATTCTGTACAGTTCCTCCGTTTTTACGAAGCAGCCATTCTGTGCAGACAATTGGTCGACCATATTTTTTCAGAGTAGCAATTTGATTTGTCAGACTTGTAATGTTATGATAATTATGAAATGTAATGATATCTGAATTAGCAAGTTGGAAATCGTTTAATTTTTTTGTTCCCGACCAAATGCCTGCGGTAAGCGGTTGTGTTGGTGCAGACTCCCTCGCCCATTCAAAAACTTTTTTAAGAAGAGGTAAAGAATTTGTTTTTTGGTCACGCATGCCGGGTTCATTGTAAAGGTCCCACATAAGAACTCTATGATCACTAGCAAAAGTTTTTATAATATCTTTAACATATTTTTCAAGTCTGCACCATTTTTTGGGATTATTTACAATGTCTTTGCCCGGACTTTGCAGCCAGCCTGAATTATGAACGCCGGGCACCGGTTCAGGCTGCTTCCCAATCTTTGGGTTTGAGTTCCAGCAGTCATCGAAAATAACGAACAAGGTTTTGATACCATGACTGTCAGCAATTTTAAGGTATTGATTTATGCGTTTTTTGAAGCCTTTTATATCAGATTCCCACGCAAGATCATGAAGATAAACTCTGACAGTATTGAAACCTATGTCGGCTGCCCAACCGAGTTCTTTGTCGATAGTTTTCGGGTCAAACGTATCGGCCTGCCACATTTCCAACTGATTGATTGCGGTGCTTGGAATAAAGTTACAGCCAACGAGCCAGGTATGTTCATCATACCATTTATTGGCTTTAGTTTTTGACCATTGGGCAGTGTTTATATTTGCTGAACTTTTAATTTCCGCGGTTTGGCATGCGGACAGCATGAAACAGGTTGCACATAAGACAATTAATATAAATTTCATAATTATTCTTTTGGTCTTGTTATTTATTAAATTTTTTTAACCACTAATGGACACAAATAAACACGAATTTTTTTACTTGGAAATTGGATATGAACGCGAGTACGACGTTACTTCGTTATCTGGTTTTATTAATTTTAATTATTGCCACTAAGACTCTAAGACACTAAGAATGCAATTTTTTCTTCTTCATGTCGAAGTTTATCCGGCATTTGCCGGATGCCTTCGTGGCTACTTTTTTCTTAAAGAAATTTTTATTTTTAACTTTGCTAACACAATTCAGAGCATAACGCGTTGGTGGAACTCAACTCGGACGTTCGTGCCGCGCAAGCGGCGCGAACGTCTAAATTCACTTACCATTTTTCCGCGATAGCGAAAAATGATTAAGTGTAATTTTCTTATTGTGCAGTTTATGGGTGTACTCCAATTACTTTGTAATGATCTTCCTGTTTATCTTTCGTAGCTTTAATCAGTTCAAGATCAAAATCAATTGAAAGCGGAGATATTATTCTAACTAGAGTTGATTTTGACCACTCTTTACGTTTAATTTTCTGAAACTTGATTTTCTTTAGATCGATCCCTTTTAGGAATGTAATAAGGTCTTCAGGGGATCTGCTATGACGAGGTAAAGAAGCAATCTTTATCAAATTTGCAGTTTCTAAAACTTTTTGCAGATTATTCTCTTGGGCAGCTGCGACTAAACTCCGAACAACTTCCTCCGGTTCCTGACTTTCCGCAAAAACAGCAGATGAAGCTAGAAAAACAGTAACGAAAACGATTAATATTTTTTTCATTGTTTTACCCTCATATTGCAAAATGTAAAATATAAGTTCAATCCATAACGGCTTTAGTATTGGAAAAAATGTATTACTTATTTAACCGTTTTTATTTTCCGTTATGAGTAAGTTTATAGTTGGCAAGCCTATTAAGGCTTACTCCTGCTTCCGCGGCTTTTAATGTCAGTTCAAGGTGTACTTCCGGAGGTACACGCACAACAAATTTTCCGCTAAATTGATGTGAAGCGATAGGTTCAGGTATTTTTTCCTTATGGCGTTTCATGTCGATTAGAACTTCAGCGACCAACTGGCGAATCCCGCGCAATGCTCCTTCCGGTGTTGGAGCAAGCCAGCTTAGACTTGGGAATTCCGCGCACAGCCCAACATGTTCATTATCTTCTTCCAACCATGTTACCCGATATGTGTAATGGTCATTTTTTAAAGTTTTTTTCATTTTTTAACCTGTCTATGGCCTTAAGCACCTGACGAACCTGATATGCTTTAGCCATTCCTTTTGAATTTTGAATATTGACTCGAGGATCACCACGCCATGGGGTTTTATATATTCTATGACTACTGCTTTGTTGCCGAGGCGCTCCAAAATATTTAACACAAACTCTGCACAAATCCGCAAAGCGTATTCCTTTTGCATTTTCCCTCATTTGTTTTAATATATCGTTAATTTTCCCCATAGTTAATGATACCATTATTGATACTATGTGTCAAGGTGTATTCAGTTCAATTGTTAGTATTGGTCGTATGTCTACCGCGAAGCGGTTTAGGCATATAGCCCCGATTTTTAAATCGGGGTGGTGAATTACCGCGATTTCCACCCTGAAAGGGTGGTGGAATATGAATTTGTTGATATATTTTCCTCCGTTCTTTCAGAACGTAATTGTGTGTTTTACACCGTCCCGGCGTTTAAACGCCAGGCTTTATGCCATTGCCGCTTCGTGGCAATTATTGCTATTGCACCTTTTCGAGCGCCGTCTAAGTAGAGGAAAAAATTAGCAGAATGATTTATTCGTCTTCGGCGTAACCTTCAATCATGCCGCAGCTCTGCTGATCCGCTTCGCTGTTGCATACGTGCCAGAGCGACCTTTGCCTCCAGGGTTAGTGGTGCAGTTGGTGCGCCTTTCGTTAGTGTGTAGAGCAACGATTCTGCCGCCGCAGTTCCACTGTGTTCCAAGGCGGCCACGGCCCTGGAAGAACGCACACGAGGAGGCAGAGGCAGCAGCACAGGTGGTGGGAGGAATATAGTACGACCTATCGAATTGAGTGGATCAGGTCGGCGAAGGGCCTCGCGCTCATCTGGCCGCAACTCGATGCCCATATCCACGAGTTGGTGTGCTGCAAGGTCGCGAGTATCATAATCGGGATCCGTAAATCGTTCACGTAACACCCGGATTTTGTCCGGGTCTAAGGTCGGTGCAGGGCGAAGTCGTTCGGAGAGAAATTTCACGGCGGTCCTCCCGCCAGCAGCTAGACGCCATGCGGCCCGGTGAGCCGCCGATGCGTCGTCACTTCCCAGCTCCTGCCATAAAAGCTTCATCTCCGGAGAGGTAAGGTCAATCTCAGGTAGATGACCGTTCTGCAAGATACCCGTCATGTCCCACACCCGTGCCTCGCCGTATCCTGCGGCAGCCAGCACCGTGCCGTCCGGCGAAAAAGCCAGTGCGTTGATGGTACCCATGCCGGTGGGCAAAATGTGGTGGGTCTCCTGTCGTGTCAGGGCCTCCCAGAATACAATGCCACCGTCCTTGGTGGTCGCAAGGATGCGGCCATCAGGAGAGATCGCGGAGGCACTGTCTCGCCCCTCAGCGATGACCTTGCGTGTCTTTATATCCCAAACACGATTTCCCACGGCCAGCCAGTCGCCATTGGCCGAGACAGCAAAATGGGCTCTCACGTGGTGCCGACCACCACTAAGAACGTATTCATCTTCCCCCGTCTTCAGATTACGCAAGCCCAGACCCTGATACTCACCGGCCCACCAAACGCTATCCCCGTCCGGCACTGGCTGCAGCGCATGGATCCCCCCTTTGTGGCTGCCCACGGTGCGGATCAATTTGCCGGACACCGCGTCCCACAGGGCAAGCGATCCGTCTGATTGCCCCGTCAACATCTGTTTGCCATGCGGCAGGAATACAACGGGACTTTTGCCGGTGTGATTCTTGCCGAATTTGGTGATCTGCGCTCCAGTCGCCGCATTAAAGAGAAAGAACATATCATTATGATTGATCCACGCAGTCGCGGCAACTGTCCGGCTATCGGGCGAAAACGTCAGATGCTGTACGCCCCGGTTAGACCCGACATTCTCAATTCGCTGCCGTTCTTGTGCTTCCGGCCATGTCCAGAGAATCAGTCGTCCGTCCAGCCCGCCTGTCGCGATCGTGCGACCATCCGGCGAGAAGGCAATGGCTTGAACCGGTCCGGCATGATCACTTTCTGCGCTGACCTCCTGCCAGTTTTCTGTATTCCAAAGCCGTATATGTTGACCTTGCCCTGTTGCGAGCATCTTGCCGTCCGGCGAAAATGCCAGAGCCAAGATGTGCTGATGACAATCGGGCAAGCGTTGCACTTCTTTTCCCGTGGCAGTGTCATAGATGCATGTCGTCTCCAGACCACTTACCGCAAAGGTTCCTCCATCAGGCGAAAATGCTCTGGCATCAAAACCACTTACCGCAAATGTTCTTCCATCAGGCGAAAATGCGCTGGCAAAAAAGCTTCCCGGGATATTATGCAATACCTTACCAGTGGTCGCATCCCAGATACGAAACGATGATTGACTGCCGCCACTCGTTCGCTGCCACGATCCTGCCACCATCTTCCCATTAGGGGAGAAAGTAAGCCAATTCCTGTGACCTGGTTCCCCGACTATTTTAACAGGTGCTTTGCCTCCGGTCAGGTCATGAATCGATATTGTCCCTTGGGAAGATGCAACAGCAAGACGTCCGCCATCCGGGGAGAATTGTAATGCTCCGACATAGTCTCCTTTCTGCTTCCACCGTCGCAACTCTTTGTTGCCGTCAAGATCCCACAGGATAACGTCCATTCCGTCGCCGCTGGCAGCAAGTTGCCCGTCCGGCGTTACCGCCACTGCACAAGCTCGGTGCACTGCACCGGTCAGCTCTGTTGTATGCCGACCGGTAGTTGCATTGAAGACATGGACTTGAGATCCATTCTGCGCAAGTACAACAGTGCGTCCGTCTTGTGAAAGTGCGCCGCACATGATTGACGACTTCAGCCTAAATGCATGGCGCTTTTTTCCCGTTGTCAAATCCCACAGACACCCCTCGTCCGAACTTACAGCAAACAGTAACGATCCATCAGGGGAGAACGACAGGCTATCCAGCCGATCATGATGCACGAATTGGTTGGAACCGAGACGTGCCAGCGGTACCTTCGGGGCCACCATTGATTGTGCTGCGTGCCGTTGCACAATCTCGCCGGATATTCCGACACCGATTGGGTTGAGGAGAGCTGAAAATCCCGTAAGAATAAGCATCCCAGCCAGTATTATCAAGTTAACTCGTTTCATTTTTTTTAATTTTTTTGTTGAACAGAGAAACAAACCGGTTAATGCAAAATTATATAATCTGCCTTTGTATTTATATTATTCATTTGATAACTTTATCGAATTCAGAATCTTCGACCCATGAATTAGTGTAGAATTCCAAATTCTTTTTATTATTTAAAACAGCAGAGAAATGGGGTTTTAATTCTCTATCGTTCATAGTTTTCATATTATGATCTCCAAGGGTTTCGGTTAAACACTATTATTATAACACAAACTTGTCAACTATGCCGTGCCGTTTATGGATTAGTTTTAGGCACGGCTGAGTAAATTTGT
>JAUVKG010000327.1 GCA_030596365.1 Chlamydiota bacterium
CTTATGATTAATTCTCATTCGCTAAACCAAATGGCTTTCGGAGAAGCCCTTGCGGGAAGTCGAGGCGTTAATACTAAAAAACTTTTCTTTACTACACTCGGTGCGGGAGTGATTCTTACCACATCGGCTGTTGCGGTTGCCGGACCTATTGGTTTTGTGGGACTTGTTATCCCTCATGCCGTAAGATTGCTTTCAGGAAATGATCAGAGAATTGTTCTGCCTGCTTCCGCGCTTGGTGCCGGAGCGCTGCTTATCATTTGCGATGCGTTTGCGAGGACAATTGTTGCACCAACGGAAATACCTGTTGGAATAATCACCGCGTTTCTCGGAGCACCTATATTTATGATTTTGCTTATCCGCCGGTTGAGCAAGTAAAATTAACCACGGGAAACAGGGATTAGAGGGAAAAAATAATTATTGTCGCCAATACGCTAATAAAAAAGCGAATAATATTTCTTTAAACCACATAAGGAACATAAGTTCAAAAGAGAAGTATTAAACTTATGTGTTCCTTATGTCTCTTATGTGGTTAATTATTTTATTCAGGATTTTCAGCCACCATTTCTTCGTTGGTTTTAATTCCTTCAATATGACTTACTTCACCTTTGTGCCCTGCAGATCTTTTATTGATTTCATCAATTTGTTCTGAATGTCCGTATAAAATGATTGAATCATCGAGTTGGAAAACGGTATCGCCTTGAGGAATGCCTATATATTCACCTGAAGTTTTTCTTATTCCCAAGACTAAAACACCTTCTTCATCAAGTTTAGCCGCCTCTAAAGATTTATTTTCAAGCCAATCATTTTTTTCTACAGGAATTTCAGCGAGAATAAACTCACCATTCAGGCAGAGCAGATTTTCATAATTTTTAACATAAAATGAAGTATGTTTTTTGAAATATTTTTGAATTATTTTACGCAGGTATTTTTCCATTGTTTTTGATAAAGCTAAAAACAAGAGAAATCCAAGACCGGCAAGAAAAACTATTATTGATACCAAACTTTTATCATTTTTTAAGTGCATGAAAGATAAAATTCCGGTTGCCATTATTGCTACAAAACCAACATTACCAATCAACATCAGTTTCAATATAATTTTTCGACGCCGGGGATCAGTCATTATTATTTCTGATTCCGATGTCGTAAAACCAGCTCCGCTGAAAGCAGAGCGAGCCTGAAACTTGGCGGATGTATCGGACATACCCGTTAATGAAAGCGCAACTGCGGCAATGCGTGTTGCAAGCAGAGTCATTGTAATTACAGTTAGAAAAGTGATGATTTCAATCATAATATTATTGTTTTGAATTAGTTTTATAAATTTTATTAATTATATCACACTTGTCCAAAATAAGAAATATCAGCCCACGACTAAAGTCATGGGTTAATATTAAAAAACACAAAAACGATACTAAAATCACCTTGAAACCTTATTCTTTTTTCAAAATAATTTGATTTTGGACAGTAGTGAAATTACATCTTATTTCACGTGTTTTATCAACTAAAATTTGATTTCAGAAAAAATCAAATTTATTTACTATATCAAGTATGCTCAAT
The DNA here is from genome assembly GCA_030596365.1 of Chlamydiota bacterium. Classification (GTDB taxonomy): domain Bacteria; phylum Auribacterota; class UBA3054; order UBA3054; family B51-G9; genus B51-G9. Next base: position 1,555 of record JAUVKG010000327.1, read on the forward strand.
CTTACTGATTTCTCGTTGCGGTAGTATTCCTGCATTCGAAAAAAGAGATGCATAGCAGAGTATTTATATTCAAACATACGGAAATTAAATTTGCGCATGGCGCAAATTTCCTCAGCCGTGCCTGCAATATTATTGAATGATTTAACGATTTTTCAATCATATCCTAACGAAGTAACGCTGTACCCACGTTCATCATATCAATTTTTCAATTACTAAATAATAATGGCACGGCCCATAGCTAAACCTTATTAAAACGAACGTAAATCCTTATACCCATAAATTTGTCCCGTGGCTCAGGCGCTCGGGACAAATTTCCTCAGCCGTGCCTGTAAGTTATCAAGAACCGGCACGGCCCGATTGAACATAAAATCGTTGTTTGGTATAATAGAATAGGAAATTAATTTTGAGTACAAAATAAATTTAGTATTTTAAGTATACTAATAGTACTTAGATAACTTTGAATAACTCTGGAGGAAAAATGGATCATTTCGATGAAGAAGGAAAATTGAAAATTCCGGATAAACCCACAATTGTAAATGAACTTGAAAAACGCGGATTGGAATGCGATAAAAATTTACACGTAAAACAGGTTTACTGCCCAAACGGTCACGAAATGATTATGCCGGATAACGCGAAATTTGATGGTATGCCGGGTATAAAACTATTCCTTAAAGGCGAAAATAAAGAAGAAATCGTTTATATTTCCCCTTTCCTGAATAAACGTCATCGCACAGGTGGTGATGATTTCGGACATGGAGATAAACTTGAAGTGAGGTGTCCGGTGTGTGATGTCAAAATGCCTGTTATCGGGCCTTGTGACTGCCAATGGAACGGTGAATATGTTATGCTTTCGCTTGATAAAGACCCGACAAATCGGAATGCGGTTTGCTTCTGTGATATCTGGGGATGCCCGAAAGGTGATGTTCGTCTTGCCGGGGAAGTAGTTGCTGAATATATTAGAGATTACAGGTTGTGAAATAATTTAGAATGACACGGATTTCACGAATTTACACGAATCTATTAAAACAGCAATGAAATAACGCCGTACTCGCGTTCACCATTAATAAAGAAAAAGTCAAAATAATTAATACCAAAATAATAAAAAAATTAAATAAATAATTTGTATTTAAAAAATCATTTTGCTGTTAATCATTTTGCAGAATAATTAAAGAAATAAACAGAAATATGCTTTCAATCAAAGAATTTTTTGATTTCGAGAAATATCCCTTTGAACATGAAAAACTTTTCATGCGGGATGGCATCTCTAATGTTGTTGACGTTTTAGGACAAATCGGTCCTTACTGTCAGGAATGGCTTGATGCAGTTCCACTCAATTCTGCTGAAAATGACTGTAGAGTTGAGCATAACAATTGGCCGAATTGCATTTCGTCAGGGAATTTTACAGTTATTGTTGAACCTTCTGCTGAATTTTTTCCGGATAGAATTATTTCCGACGGCGAACAGGGATTTATTTACGTTTCAGAAAAAACAAAAGTAGTCGGTGGGACTTTTGACCTCACAGGCGGTAGTATTTTTATCGGGGAAGAATCGGAAATTCAAGGCGCGTGGATTTGCGGTCCGGTAATTATCGGCAAAAAAAATATTGTGCGTCCCGGAGCATATATTCGCGAGAATGTTATTATTGGAAATAACTGCACAATACGCGGAGAACTGAAAAACACTGTCGTTATGAATGAATGTGATTTTCCTCATCCGTCATATCTTGGTGACAGCATTTGCGGATATAAAACTCATTTTGGTAATCAGGCAACAGCGGCGAATGTAAATATTTTTGGTGGGAAAAATTCTATTAAAATAAAAATTGGCGGGGAAAAATTTGACACGGGGCGCAGAAAAATAGGGATTATTATGGGCGATAAATCTCAAGTTGGTTGTAATTCTGTTTCTGATCCGGGAACATTTTTAAAACCCGGTACGATTGTATATTCTTTATCAAGAATTAATTCAGGAATTTACGGTCCTAATGAGATTTTAAAAAACAAACCTCTTGAACACGGGGTTATTGAGAGGGTGAAACGATTGAAACGATTGAACGATTGAAACGATTGAAACGATTGAAACGATTTTAAATCACCAAATCACCAAATCACCAAATCACCAAATCATTAAATCATTAAATCATAAATGACAATATGAACAAAATAATAATACTTACTTTTTTATTAATTTTTGCCGTTGGCTGCAAAAAGAAGTCATCTGTAACAAAAGTTATAGAAATAAAACCGGTTGAAATTAAAACTAATACTCCTGTTAAAAAAATAACTGCTCCG
>JAUVKG010000314.1 GCA_030596365.1 Chlamydiota bacterium
TTGCAGGACGATTTTATTGCAGGACGATTATATTGCAGTACGATTTTATTGCAGGACGATTTTATTGCAGGACGATTTTATTGCAGGACGATTAAATTAACAGAACGATTATATTGCAGTACGATTAATAAAGATCAATAATTTTGTCGTTTAAATTTTAAATTCATCGCGTAGAGATGAATTTTCTCCGAGCGACAAAAACTAATCAAACACCGTCGCGAAATATGAAACTAGAAAAATTAAGACAAGAAGTTTGTGAAGCTAATCTGCAACTCAAAGAAAGCGGACTCGTACTTTTCACATGGGGAAATGTCAGCGGGTACGATAAGAATGAACAACTTGTTGTCATAAAACCAAGTGGTATTTCTTATGATGAACTCACTCCGGACTTACTTACAATTGTAAATTTGGAAGGCGAAATAATTGAAGGAGAATTGAATCCGTCAACTGACACGCCTACACACCTTGAATTATACAAATCTTTTCCCGGAATCGGTGGAATTGCCCATACTCACAGCACTAATGCTACAATATGGTCGCAGTCATGCCTGGAAATCCCCTGCTACGGGACAACACATGCCGATTTCTTTTATGGCGCTGTGCCTGTTACGCGCCCGCTCACAGCTGAAGAAGTAAAAGACAACTACGAAAAAAATACCGGAAAAGTAATTGCAGAACGGTTTAAAGAGATTAAACCATTAGAAGTTCCGGCAGTTCTTGTGGCAAATCACGGACCATTCACCTGGGGCACTAATGCGGCAAAGTCTGTTGAGAACAGCATTGTTTTGGAAGAGGTAGCCGGAATGGCTTTATGGACAAAAAGATTAATGGAGATTGATAAGAGTATTCCTGATTATTTGCTTGACAAACATTATTTAAGAAAGCACGGTGTAGGAGCATATTACGGTCAGAAATAAACAGAATGATTTTTAAAATTCATTTTTTTTATTTCTTTAATTATTTTGCTGTAAATCATTTTGCAGAATAATGAACAGCAGAATGATTTTAATACAAATACATTTTCTATAACAGAATCATTTAGTGACAGTCGATCTATAAATTAATTCGTTTTTCTTTTCTTTAAACAATAAAGTTTTCTTTCTTATAATTTTGATCTACATTATTTTGACTTTTTCTTTGCGCCGTGCCCCACGTATGCTGGGGAACTTAGCGCCTTAGGGAGAGATAATTTTTATTTTTTTGTGTTCTTTTGTGGCTATATTTTGCAGAACAGTAACTCACATCATCCACTTCATCCAGGCCATTGCACCAAAGAAAGCAAGTGTGGCCAAAAGCATAATTATTGTCAGCGGTCGATTTGTAAATTTACCCATCCAAGCGCGTTTACCATTAAGAATTAACAAGGCAACAGCAAGTATAGGAATGAATATTGCACCGATCACCGCGTAAAGTTTTTGCACTTCTTTAAAACTCATTAATAAGCCAAGCATAGGGATTAATGCGATGGCTAACAGGTAAACTCGGTAAGGCATAGATTTTGTGATATTTTTTGATGAGGTTTGATTAGTTCGTTTAATAAACAAACTCCATATATCAGCGAACAAATAAGGAACAGCTTGCCAGACGCCAAGCAAACTGCTGAAAATTGCGCTGAACGCACCAATAAGAAAAAGCCAGCGCCCCCAAATACCCAGCGGTTTTTCTAAACTTTCAGCTAATGCAATCAACAGATTAGCTCCCCGACCTTCTATTTCTATTGTGCTGCCAATAATAACCATTGCCAAACCAAAAAGGATCGTCATGCTGTATCCGACAGCCAAATCAATGCGGCTGATTTTGATTGCCTCTGTTCCTTTTCGTCCTATTTCCCGAATCCAATAGCCGTAACAGAGAATTGTAAGTGTTCCGCCAACTCCACCAATAAGTGCAACGGTCCAGGAGATACCTAAGCCTTTTGCATCCGGAATAACGGGAATCACCAGTCCGGAAACAACTTCTTTTGTGCCGGGCCACAGCAATAGTGCTGTAACCACCACAGTGATGAACATGATCCCAATGCAGATTCCCATCACTTTTTCGAATAGTCTGAATCCACCGACCAATACCAAACCCAAGCCTATCAGGCTGGATAAAATACCAAAAAATATCTTGCCGTTGGCAGCATCATTAAATATCGGAATCATGGCGTGAAGTGTTATTCCGCATGCACTCATAAGAGCTGAACCGACAAAAAAAGACCATAGCAGCAGGTAAGGTAAAAATAACCATCCCACAATATGTCCTAAACGATGCGCGACACCTTCGAGAAAAGTTTGACCTGTGACTAACTGCCATCGAGTCAATCCTTCAGTTAAAATAAATTTCAACAATCCGCCAATAACAACGGCCCACAAAACTGTCAAGCCCAAGTGACTTCCCGCGATGCTGGCAATAGCGAGATCACCTGCTCCTACACCTGTAGCGGCCAATAAGAAACCGGGAGCGATAACAGACAGAAGGCTTAGTTTATTTGTATTGTTTATTTGTTTCATTTAGTAAAAATAATATTACAGAAATTTTGTATCAAAATTCTATTTAAGCAAGTGCTTTGGCCCAGGCATACGCCGGGTTAAAAGGTCCAAAGCACGAACTCTTTCGTCATAATCTAATTTTATTCAACACTTTTGGTTTGTTCATGTCGATAAATATGACCATGAGTACATGTTACTTCGTTAGGACAATTTTTGTTGTTTAAATTTCAAATCCCTTTTCGAACGGAATACGTTTGTTAATTGTGTTCCTCGCATTTAAATGCGAGGCAAATTGCTTGCGCCGCTTTGCGGCTGAACCCATTTCGAGTGTATCTAATTATATCAAAAATGATCATTTGTGGTATCCTGATATAAATCGAGTGTTTGCTATAAACTATATCAGTTTGATTTTTTTTTGCTTTATTGGTAAAATTTATTTAATATCTTAATAGCACCTCGGCGTATTAATATACGCTCTCGGCTAATTGCCTTGTAACTGACATAAACTTGATTTTTTATGTGACGACTATTTAACTTTATAACACTGTAAAATTATGAATATTCCCGAAAATCTTTACTACTCAAAAGATCACGAATGGGTTTCAATGGATGCCGATACCGCTACTGTAGGCATTACCGCTCACGCAGCTGAACAACTCGGTGACATAACATTTGTAGAACTACCGGAAATGGATTCGACCGTTGGCCAGGGAAGCGAGTTGGCGGTAGTGGAATCAATTAAAGCGGCAAGTGATATTTTCGCACCTGTTGGCGGAGTGGTAAAAGAAATCAATTCTGAATTAGACGATGCACCTGAGAAAATCAATTCCGACCCATATGGTGAAGGATGGATTTGTAAGATCCACGATGTTGATGACGATGATGTGAATGAATTGATGAGTGCGGAAGAATACGCGGCTTTTCTCAATGAAGATGATTGATAAACTACGCGTTACTCAATTCGAACATCGAACATCGAACATCGAACATTGAACATTGAACATCGAATTAGGAAAAACTATAAACAATAAAATTGTAATGAACAAACAAAAATATGATTTAGAAGAACGTTTATTGGAATATTCTGTCAGAATAATTAGAATAGTAGAAAAATTACCAACTACAAGAGTTGGAAATCATGTTGCCGGACAATTGTTACGTTCGGGTACATCGCCTTATCCTAATCACGGCGAAGCGCAAGCAGCAGAATCTCCAAACGATTTTATTCATAAACTACGTATTTCATTGAAAGAATTGAGAGAAACTAAAAGATGGCTTAAACTTATTCAAAGAATACCATTAATTAAACCGGCAGAAAAATTGGATGGTATTCAACAAGAAACAGAAGAATTAATTAAAATATTTGTTTCAAGCATCAAAACAGCTCAAATCAAAAATATTAAACATTAATTATTATAAAATTTCTTATTGATTTATTATTAATTCATTCGATGTTCGATGTTGGACGTTCGATGTTGGACGTTTAATAAATTT
>JAUVKG010000347.1 GCA_030596365.1 Chlamydiota bacterium
TGGCAGGCAGAACGTGTTGTCTGTCAATTTCTCCCCAGAAAGTAATTTTCCCCTTAGCTTTTTTGGCAATTTCTTCCATGTCCATGCAAAAGATCTGGGAATTAATCGCGTTAATTCCTATATCGATCAAATCATCATAGATTTCAGTGATGTTGCCATCTGAATGCATAAAAATAAATTTACCATTTTTGTGAGCTAAATCAGCATAGTTTTTGTATAACGGCTTGAAAAGTTCCTGCCAGAGAGATGGGGGAATGAGAAGCTGGTTTTGCGCGCCCCAATCGTCCATTATGAAAATAGCGTCAACATCAGTAGAAGCCCAGAATTCAACTTCTTTCATATAAAACTGATGAATGATGTCGAGAAGTTTTTTTGCATTCTCTTCAATCATAATATCAATCATTGAATTTTCAGTTCCACGCAAAAACTGGTATCGTTCCCACGGGCGGGGCACGCAAGCGGAAAGGATAAATTTATCTGAATCAGCGCATCCTGCGTTAACTTTTTTTCTTGCTTCATCGATATTATCGGGAAGAAGTTCATAAGGTGGTTCGACGGATTGATAATCGTCAATATTTTTGATAATAGGATTTTTAATTTCTCCGATAACACCTTCGTGGATATTCTTAAAAACGCATCCCCATTCGTCAATATACTGACCTATTATGTATGGGTCACCTTTTAATTTTGATGAATTGTTATAAACATTTACCGGAAAACCAAGATCTGAAGGATATTCTTCACGTATTTTGTTTATTTCGGCAGGATATTTTTTTTCTGCCCATGGCAGAACCCAGACGTCACGAGGCATCCGTTCAGGATGATCGAACGTCAAACATTTTTTTACTATTTCTCTTGAAGTCATGATTTGTTGGAGTCCACGCTTTAGCGTGTCTTATGAGTTAATGGATTACTGGATTGTTGGATTATTGGATTGCCGTGCCGATGTAATTTGACTTACAGGCACGGCTGAGGAAATTAAAATTCTTTGAATTTAAATTTATAATTTTTAATCATGAATGTGAGTACATATTACTTTGTTAGTGATTATTGGGATTACATCAATCCATCAATCCATCAATCCATCAATCCATCAATCCATCAATCCGTTTCAATTACTATATCTACCGGGAAATTTGTGCTGTTTATAATTTCCTGCATTATTGTGTCGAGTTTTTTGTTCCCGGCAGTTAATAAAAGTTTCTTTGACAATTTAATTTGATTTTTGGCTTTTATTTGCAGAATAATGAACAGCAGAATGATTTATTTAATACAATCTTTTTTTTATTAAAACAATAAAATATTTACTTCTTATCATTTTGCTTTATGAACTAAATTAATCATTCTGTTATAAATTATTTTGCCACTAAGACTCGAAGACACTAAGAATCACTTTATTTTAGATTTTAGATTTATGATTTTAAATTGTATTAAAACAATAAAGTTTTCTTTTTTATAAAATTATTTTGCCATAAAAATAATTATGAACATGAGTACAGTGTTACTTCGTTGCTGCTCTTTAATCGTTCTGCACTAAAATCGTACTGCAATAAAAGTTAATTATTTTGTTTCCAGCGGGATTTCAACAATTGTTCTTGCCGGAACATTTAAGATCATTTTCATTTTCTTAGGTTTTGGAGCGTTATCCGGAAAATCAGTTTCCCGAAAATTTAATTTCATTTGCTTGTCTTCAGTTGTTACGTTATAGTATAACAATTTATCATAAAAAATTGTAGATAAAATATTATTTACTTTCCCGTCAATGTGTTTGGCATTCCATTCAGAATGACCGACTTTTTCACCGGCTGATTCGCAAAGTCGTCCGGTAAGTTCAGCCAATTGATTTTGGGAAAGATTTTTTGGATTAATAGTTAAGACAACTCCTTTGCCCATTTTTACAGCACCTGTTTTCCAAATATAATTTACATTAATAGTTTCAGCTTTAATTTCCGGAATAGATTTTGGCAACTGTTTTTTCCATAAATTTGTATTACCGGTTATATCGGATATTGGTTCGGATTGAAGAACAATGAGCATTCCACCTTCTTCTACCCATTTGTGAACAGTTTTCCATGCGTTAGAATCAAGCCATGTTGCGCCTGCAAGAACAAGCTGCCGAACGCTGAGAGTTTTCAAAGCGCCGGTTTTAATCATCCGGTCATCAACAATTTCATAAGCCATAACATCGCGGAGCGGATCAGATAATTCAAACGCTTGTTTTGACCAGCTTTGTTCAGGATGAAGCCAGTGATCAAGTGTAGGATGCCAAACAGCAACTGTAGTTCGCGGCGAAGCGCCGGTAAGATGCTTTTTGTACTTTCTAAAGTAGTCGCGTGCCTGATCCATGTTTGGAAGATAATCAAACCAGGTTTCCACGCCGTTCGAAATATCCATGAAAATTCTGTTCAGTTCACGTTCGCGAGGAACACCGGCAGGCGGCTCGGTGAAGTAAGGAACTTTGTAATGTCTGCAAGCGGAACTTACACGGCGGGTTGGGAAGTAACCGATATCGCCGGGTGATTGGCATGCGAGACCGAGTTGAGCCATTGCCTCAATGTGCCGGCTTTGGTCATTGCCATATTTCGGATCTTCTAATCCGTAGCCGAGGCTTGCGATCAATTCTTTTTCCGGGAAATGTTTTTTAACTATTTTAGTAACATTTGTAAGACAGTGAATCCAGGCTTCCTGATACCATTCAATAAAATCTATCCAGCGTTGCCGTGCAGCCAGTGATTCATCGAATTTTTCAGGCAGTTTTTTTGTATCCGGCATAGATATTTTGTCAACGGATTTAAAACTTGTTTTCCATTCCGCATTAACTTTCTCAAGTGAACCGTAAAGTTCGAGCATAGTTTTCTGAAAATCTTTTTGCGCGAATTTATCACCGCACCAATAGCCCGGTTCAGCATTCTCCTGTGGCCTCAACCATTTTGTGTAGCCGGCGCAATAACCGATTTCACCGTATTCAGTTGGCATAGCGAGTCGAAAGAATCCGATTTTATCTCCCAGTTTTTCACTTAATTTGCTGTAAAAGTTTTCATAAATTTGTGACAAGTCAGGAGACCACAATGAAATTTGTGGTATAGACCTTCCGTTTTCGATATTTATATACGGCACAAATTTTTCAGATTTTTCATACCATTTTGGCGGGAAATGAAGCCAGCAGAAAACGTTGTAATCAAATCCTGCATCATTCAGTTTCTTTGCGTTTTTTTCATGGAACGACCAGTCCCATTTACCGGGTTTTTGTTCTATGCTGCACCAGGTTAAATAATCGCACATAGCAGAACAGCTTATTCGTTTCATTATTTCAGCGATTCCGTCGGTCATTGTACCGAAATCATTTGAAGTTGTACCCCAGTATTCTGTGAACAAGCCAACGCTTAAATTACCGGTATAAAATCTTATATGAGTTGGTCCGATAGGTTTTATGTCGTTTGTCATTGCATTTATATTGATAGAAAAAAATACAGTTATAATAATTAGAATTTTTTTCATTGTTTTAGGATAATATTTTTTGTTTTTAATTCTATTGCATTGCAATAGCGCAGTAAATGAATTTTTAGCTCACGCTAAAAATTCTTTATTCCTGCACTCCATATTCTTTATTCCTGCACTC
>JAUVKG010000025.1 GCA_030596365.1 Chlamydiota bacterium
AGGCGGAATCCATGAATATTCGAGATTATAAATTGCTGCTCTGAAAGCTTCGTTCATGGATTTCACCGGAGTTTCCAGAGAGCTTTTCATCAGTTTTTTATAATGTTCTTTTAATTTTTTTAACTCTTTTTTTGCATTTGATTGAATAAGTTTTTCCGCAATCTTTTTATCCAGGGAAAATGAAAGCATGATATAACCGCTCCCTTTATCAAAAGTAATTATCACATTGTCTTTTTCGTTTTTCGACATTTTGCCTGAACTTTTGAAATAAACAAAAAGATTCTCATTGCTGCTGGCGTAATTTGCGATTTTATTTTCTAATTGTAAATCGATAAGCGGAAGTTTTTTGTTTTCGTCAAGAACTTCCGGCCATCTCAGATGGGCATGATAAATACCAACACCGCCGCTGATCTGCAAAACAGTTTTTGTTTCCGGTTTTGTTTGTATCCTGTAAATAACAGTTCCTTCCCATGTCCATGTATCACTGTTTGCGAGAAGAGGAGTGAATTCAGATTTGATTTGCACGCCGGCAATTTCAAAATCCGCTACAACGCTTCCCGGCTCATCTTCGACTTTAACATTTTTTGCTTTATCAGACCAGATAATTTTCCCGTTTTTTTCTATACCGGGAATAATTTTCGCAACGTGATTTAAATGAGAAAACGGCATGGATTTTACTTTATAAACAGATAAAGCGGAATTCGGAACTTTTTCGCTTGTTCCCGACACTGCTCTCGTATTAACGGCAAGACGTTGACGAAGCTGTCTCCCCGGAATAAAATCTTCCGGTTTATTAAAGTTACCTGCGAAAACATTTTGAGACATAATAAATCCAGCGATTAAAGTTATAAGAATTCTATTTGTATTAATATTTTTTTTGTTCATGTTTTTTTTGGGTTAGACGTTAGTTTTAACTGTTTTCTAAATTATAACAAAAAATCAAACGGTTTTATATAACAATATGAGCAGAAATAACACAATCTTGCTACGTGCAGTAAGACGCGCTTCCCAGCGCGTCATGGAATGGTGGAATGGTGGAATGGTGGAATCATGGACAAAATGGACATTTAACAAAGTAACGCGTTACCACGCGATCATGCTCTCTAATTAGAGGGTACTCGAAAAGGGATTGACGAAAAACTCCCCTCCTTACGAAGGAGGGGTGGCACGCCTGCCCCGCATATGGCGGGGAAGTGCCGGGGTGGTTCTCGCATTGGAAAGAATTTTTTGGTAAAAATGAGCGTAATCTTCCCGATTAGGATAAAATTTGATTGGTTATTTGCGAAAGCTCTTTTGTTAAAATGCGAACCACCCCGCGCTAAAGCGCACCCCTCCTTGGTAAGGAGGGGATTTTAGGAAATGATTCTTACAAAATACCCTTTTCGAGCAGCCCCTAAGAATAAAACAGGAGCAGTAACTTGTGATTACAGAATTGCTAACTAAGGATTAAGTAATTCATCACACAATTTTATTACTTTTTCCCTTTCCGCTTTTCTGAATGAATGGAAAGGTTCGGCCATAAAATCATTGCATATTCCCATATATTTCAAAGCGCATTTTATACCTTTTATCAAAGAAGAATCGTATTTTCCACAACTGTAAATTTTTCTGAGATCGAAAACTTTGTTCTGCAGACGAAGAACTTCCGGAATGTTTTTTTCTCTTGCTGCATTGTAAAGATTAACATATAATTTCGGATCGATATTCGCGCCGCCATTTACTCCGCCATGTCCACCGAATATGACAGCTTCCGCCATTAATTCTTCCGGTCCGATCAGCAGGGAGAATTCGGGATTATTTTTCATTGCCTGAATATATTCATGAAATCTTATCATATTGCCTGAACTGTCTTTAAAACCAATAATCCCATCAATTTTCGAAGCTTTTTTTAATGTGCCAACTTCAATATCAACCTTTGTCATTGACGGCATGTTGTATAAAAACATTGGCAATGGAAGTTTCGGTACAAGATGTTTAAGGTACTCAAGAAGCTCCATTTGACCTGTAGGAAAATAATATGGGGGCGCAAGAACAACCGCATCCGCTCCACAGTCAGCCGCATGTTCAGCGAGTCTTATAGATTCAGAGAAAGAAGTATCGGTAATACCGACAAGAATGGGAATTCTTTCCGCGATAAGCTTACATGATTTTTCAACCATTTCATATTTCAGTTTTACGCTCAGGCTTGGTCCTTCACCGGTTGTTCCCAAAAGGAACATTCCATGCACACCACCTGAAATTACGTGTTCGATCAGTTTTGCGAGTCCTTCCTCATCGATATTATTTTCATTGTGCAGAGGAGTTATTAATGGAGGAATAATACCTTTCAATGGTTTCATGTTTTTTGTTTTCATATTCTTGGTTTGTGTTCTTTGGAGTGCAGAAATAAAGACGCGTTAGCGTCATTTTCTGCGGTTATTTATTTTTGCTCAATGCGAAAATGAATAAACATTTTGGCATTGCTTTTTTCCGAGATGAGAACCACCCCGTCGCTTCGCGCCACCCCTCCTTCGTAAGGTGGGGAATTTAAATATACTTCTTGCATTTAAGTTTTTGCTATGTTTTTTCTGTTGCTGTCGCAACAGTCGCAGTAAATGCACACCTTTTTTATTAATTTTATGAGCGTGCTTTATTACTGCATTCCATATTTTATTCTATGAAAAGTTAAATAATTCGCGTCGTGCGCGTTGTGCGCGCCGCCGAATTCATCGTCAAAAGCTGTACGATTTATAAAGATAATATCATTATTTTCAAAGAGCCAGTCAACATATTGCCAGCCGTGTTTTTTTTCGTCAGTGTGTAAGAAAAGCTGCGATTCAATTTTCCAATCTCTCAAATCAACTGAAGATATTAAAATCAAATTATTTCTGTATGCCGTAGGAAGAGTTTGTTTGCTTACAATTGCCCAATAACGTGAAGATCTTTCATCATAACGTATTGTAAATTTAGAACCTCCGCCCGGCATATCAATAAAATCATTTTCCGGGTCGTAGGAAAGTTTTTGGCCATTGGAACTCACGTGAACAATTGCCGCTTTATCTTTGCCCTTTGTGTTTTCATTCGTACGCAGGACATTCACAATATTGTTGTCAGGGTCAAGCAAAACATTACCTTCAAGCCATTCGATATTCTCTTGTTTTGGCAGAGGTTGGCTGAAAGTCCAGCTTTTTGCGTTCAACAGATCGGCATCAATTGGAGCATTAATTACGAGTGAACTAAAGTTCCCCCATTTCCCACCTGTGAATTCCTCGAATGCGCGCCATATCCGGTTATTATGAATAAGAGTTTTACATGGCGCGCAATGATAAGTTCCTTTTTTTATCAAGCCTGTTTTCGGTGAATCCGGTTTGGTCCAGGATTTTCCACCGTCTTCAGATCGGCGTATTAGTATATCACCGTATTCATGCCTTATGCCGATAATATATAATTTTTCATTATGAACAAAAAGTTTTCCCCAGAAAAGCGGATTGATGTCCGATATTTTCTGCCATGTTTTCCCTTTGTCTTTTGATGAAAAAACTACCGAAGAAGCTGAAATTGTGTGATTTGCTTTCGGACCAAAAAAATCATGTGATACTACATAGGTTCCGTCAGGAAGAACAGCAATACTTGGCGATCCGATATATTTGCCGGACTTTGCCGGAGAGTGAGTGATTATTATTCCGGGGGGCTTTTTCATTATGTAGTGTTTAGGGTTCGCGAAGCGCCCGGCGAATGCCGGGTAAGGTGTCAAGTTTCAAGTTTCAGGTGTCAGGTGTTAGGTGTCAGGAAATTCATCCCGATGGATCGGGATGAATTTAGTATTTACCATAATTGAAATTTGCGTAAGCGAATTTCAATTAACGGGATATCTTTCACTTTCTATTATAACAAAATAGTTCTATTTTTTCTCTTTATATAGAAGAAACAACACATTCTTAAGAATGGCTTGATGAAGGAATTCAAAGTTTAAAAATCAAAATCACTTCACTGAAGATGCAACAGATTTAAAATTTTGCTTTCCTGTAATACGCCCATAAATAGCCATTTGCGAAAAATAATGAGCTATCAGTGCAAGAACTCTCTTATCTGTTATTGAAAGAACCTTTTAAAGATGATATAATGTTTAATTGACCCAATTGACCTAAATAATGAACAAACTCACAAAAACCAAAATTGGTGTATTGGGATTTATTTAGAGCAATTAGAAATTAAAGCATTAGAAATTTTTTGCTGTTTAAATTATAAAACACTAAACTATGACCAATAAATACGATGTTATAATAATTGGCGCGGGAGTTATTGGCGCTGCAATTGCCAGAGAGCTGTCCCGTTACCACTTGGATGTTGCGGTTTTAGAAAAAGAAATTGATGTTTCTTTTGGTGTAAGTAAAGCAAACTCAGGTATTATTCATGGCGGATTTCATGCACCACCTGATACTCTAAAAGGTAAACTCGTAGTTCCGGGTAATAGGAAATTTGACCGTTTATGTGAAGAATTGGATTTTCCTTTCGAACGAAATGGAGAATTGATGGTAGCATTTAGTGAAGACGAAATACACACTCTTCAGTTTTACTATGATCGCGGCAAAAAAAATAATGTTCCTTATTTGGAAATAATCGGGAAAGAACGTTTGCTTGAATTAGAGCCAAATCTTAATCCGGATGTCGAATGCGCGCTTTACGCTCCAAGTGCAGGAGTGATATGTCCTTATGAATATTGTTTTGCACTTATAGAAAACGCGAAACAAAACGAGGTTAATGTAATCACCGGAGAGAAAGTAATCTGGCTGGAAAAAAACGGTAGAAAATTCGATGTTAAGACAGAAAAAGGCAACAAATATTCAGCGCGTTATATCGTTAATGCAGCAGGTTTATTTGCAGATGAAATAGCACGAATGGTCGGTATTACCAATTTTAAAATCGTTCCCCGGAAGGGAGAAGAATATCTACTCGATAGACGAGTTGGCAAATTGGTAAAACGAGTTATTTTCCCCTGTCCGACAAAAAAATCTAAAGGAATGTTGATAATTCCAACAGTTGACGGCCCGGTAATGGTTGGGCCTACCGCACTTGATATTGAAGATAAAACGGATTTCAGCACAACTCGCGACGGATTAAAAACAGTATTTAATCACGCACAAAAACTTGTGCCGTCAATACGTGCAACAGACGCAATAACGTCATTTGTTGGATTGCGTCCTGCAGCAACAAGCAATTTTTCCATAATTACAAAGCTTTTTTCTGTGATAAAATCCTTTGCCGGGATTAAATCTGAATATATAGACGGTGATTTCATTCTCGGAAGAACTGCAGTTTCAGGATTTATTAATGCCGCAGGTATTCAATCGCCGGGATTGACCGCTTCGCCTATTATTGCGGAATACATATCTGACGCATTGTTGAAAGATGGTTTAAAATTAGAAAAGAATCCGGCATTTAATCCTACCCGAAAAAGAAGAGTTAAACATTTGCGTTCTATTCTTGAAAAAAAAGATTTTTTTGAAGTTGAAAAGTTGGTGAAAGAAAACAAAAAATATTCTAACTTAATTTGCCGTTGTGAAAATGTTACTGAAGCTGAAATTGTTGACGCAATAAAAATGGGACACACAACTTTAGACGGAATAAAATTCGCGACACGGGCAGGCACCGGACGCTGTCAGGCAGGATTTTGCACAACACGAATTCTGGACTTGATTCATAGAGAAACAGGAATCCCTGTTGAACAGATTACCAAAAAAGGACAAGGCTCGGAAATTGTTTTAACTCCATTAAGGAAAGGGGTGGTGTAATCGGTATTCGGGAATCGGTATTCGGGAATCGGTGGATTTGTTGGAGTCCACGCTTTAGCGTGATATTGAAAGGTATCAGGTGTCAGATGTCAGGAAATACTATCAACTACCAACAACGAACAATAAAATAAAGCGCAAATACAATATGAAGAAAAAAGTGGATGCAGTTATTATTGGGGCTGGACCTGCCGGAATGGCGGCAGCGGTATCGCTTCGTGAAAATGGGATCAAAAATATTCTGTTGGTTGATCGTGAGCCCGTTGCGGGAGGAATTTTACAACAATGTATTCACAATGGTTTTGGAGTACATCATTTTAAAGAAGAATTAACGGGACCTGAATATGCAGAGAGATACATTGAGCAAATCAATAAAAATAAAATTGATTTATGGCTTGATAGTTGTGTGATTGATATTGAAAATAATTCCAAAAATAGTAAAACTGTAGTCATTCTTTCTAAAGAACGCGGAATCAGTTATATTACCGCAAAAGTAGTTGTGCTCGCTATGGGATGCAGAGAACGAAACCGCGGGAATATCAATATCCCTGGACGCAGACCGGCAGGCATTATGACCGCAGGAACCGCTCAAAAATTAGTTAATATTTATGGTTATCTACCAGGTCGGGAAGTCGTTATTCTCGGTTCAGGTGATATTGGGTTGATAATGGCGCGAAGAATGACTTGGGAAGGCGCGAATGTAAAAGCGGTCATTGAACTCCAATCTTATCCGGGAGGTTTGAACAGAAATATTGTTCAATGCCTTAACGATTTTAATATTCCTCTTTATCTGTCTCATACCATAAGTAATATTTTAGGAAATAATCGCATTGAAGCGGTGGAAGTGTCTCCGCTTGATGAAAATTTTGAAGCAATTAAAAGCGAGAGTTTTACTCTTAAATGTGATACTCTTTTGCTTTCAGTAGGTCTGATTCCGGAAAATGAATTGTCGATAAAAATTGGCGTGAAACTCGATCCGGTAACTCGTGGAGCTTGTGTTGATAAAAATTTGATGACTAATATTCCGGGCATTTTTTCCTGCGGTAATGTTTTGCAGGTGCACGATTTGGTTGATTTTGTGTCTGAAGAAGCAAAGAATTGTGGTGCTTCTGCAGCAAAATATATTAATGGTAAATTAGAAAAATCAGAAGAAATACCTATCCGGAAAGGTAATTTGATTCGCTATGTTCTTCCAGGTAAAATTGAAAAAGGAAAACCGGCATTATTATCTCTTCGCCCAATAAATCCGGCTGAGAATTTGTATCTTGTTATAACAACTGATACAGGTGTTGAATTGTTTAAACGAAAATACAAAAATATTTTCCCGAGTGTTATGTTGAGAATAAATATCGATATCGTTCCGGATGACGCTGAATTTATAGAAATTAAATTTGAAAAATAATGAAAAAAGAACTGATATGTATAAATTGCCCGCAGGGATGCAACCTCGAAGTAGAATTTGATAAAGAAAAAATTCTCTCCGTTGAAGGTAATAACTGTAAAATGGGTTTGACTTACGCGGAGGAAGAAGTGTTTCATCCCGTGCGTATGGTTACCACAACGGCAGCTGTGATGAACGGATTTATTAAATTATTGCCTGTTAAAACCAGTTGCCCGATAGATAAATCTTTGACTCCGAATATCGTGAAAGAAATCTCTAAAATAAAAGCCGAAGCTCCGATAAGATTAGGCGATATTATCATTAAAAATGTTTTGAATACAGGAGCAGATATACTCGCTACAAGAACAGTGAAAAAGAATGTTTGACGTTTTTATTTATCATTTATTATTAAACATTTATCATTTATTAAATTGAATTCATTTATACAGTAATAAAATAACATTTACCTATGTTCATATTTAATTTTTAAGATTTAGGTTTAATTCTTGTATTTAATAATTTTGCTGTTAATTATTTTGCAGAATGATTTACAGCAGAATGATTTAATTATAATGATAAGCTTTTTTAAATCTTTATGGGATGACAGTGGAAATGATTCTGTCGATTATATTTAATTATTTTTTGATTATTTGCGATGAGCCAGAATTAGGTCAATTTATTTATGTTTGACTTTCTCTCTTGAACGTTTTTTTGTATTAAAAGCGCTTCCGTCCAAAGTTATTCGTTGCAAAAAGTCAGAATTTGTGTAATAATATGCTCCATAAATTAATATGATAGGTTAGAAATATGAAAAAAAAATTTATTATCGCTCTTGATCAGGGAACAACAAGTTCGCGTTGTGTCATTGTTAATCACGATGGACGTATTGTAAATTCAGCACAGCAGGAGTTTACGCAAATTTACCCTAAACCGGGTTGGGTTGAACACGACCCAAGTGAAATTTGGGATTCACAAAATGCCGTTATGATGGAAGCAATTGCGAAAGCGGCTATTAAATCATCTCAAATTGCGGCTATAGGAATAACTAATCAACGGGAAACAACAATTGTTTGGGATAAAAATACCGGTGAGCCAATTTATAACGCTATCGTTTGGCAATGCCGCCGTACAGCTGATATTTGCGAACAGCTAAAAAAAGATGGCTGGGAAGATTATATAAAGACAAATACCGGCTTGGTTGTTGATCCATATTTTTCAGGAACAAAAATTAAATGGATACTGGATAATGTTACCGGAGCAAAAACTAAGGCGCTAAACGGGAAGTTGCTTTTTGGTACAGTTGATACCTGGCTTGTATGGAAACTCACTGAGGGCAGAGTGCACGTAACGGACTACACCAATGCGTCGCGAACAATGCTTTTTAATATTAGAACTAAGCAGTGGGATGAAAAATTATTGGATGAACTTTCTATTCCTATATCAATGATGCCGGAAGTTAAAAATAGCAGCGAAATATATGGCAAAACCATTTTGCCGGGAATGGATGGTAACACAATCCCAATCTCCGGGATTGCCGGAGACCAGCAGGCAGCGCTTTTTGGTCACACATGTTTTAAAAAAGGTGATTGTAAAAATACTTATGGTACAGGTTGTTTTCTGTTGATGAATACAGGTAATGAATTTATTGAATCTAAAAATGGATTGCTGACAACTATCGCTATAGCCATTGACGGGAAAATTGAATATGCACTCGAAGGGAGTGTCTTTGTTGCCGGCGCTGCTATTCAGTGGCTACGTGATGAAATAGGTTTAATTGACAGTGCTGAAGAAACCGAGAGTATCGCGCAAAGGATAGAAAGCACGAATGGAGTATATATAGTTCCCGCTTTTGCCGGACTTGGATCTCCTTATTGGGATATGTACGCGAGGGGTACTATTGTAGGATTAACCCGCGGAAGTAATCGTTCTCACATTGTCAGAGCAACACTTGAATCCATTGCTTATCAAACACGCGATTTATTAGAAGCTATGCAGGAAGATTCCGGAACGAAAATTTCGGCGTTGAAAGTTGATGGTGGAGCGTCGCAAAATAATTTTTTAATGCAATTTCAAGCGGATATTTTAAACAAGAAAATTATTAAACCCGAGGTTACTGAAACAACAGCTCTCGGTGCAGCATATTTAGCCGGATTAGCAGTTGGATTTTGGAAAAATAAATCTGAAATTGAAAACATAAGTGAAGTCGATAAAAAATTCGTTCCGGAAATTAGTGATAAAGAAAGAGAAAATTTATATATCGGATGGAAAAACGCAATCTCATGCACGTTGCATTATAGTGCCGGGGGATGAATGGGTAATTGGTGTCAGGTGTCAGGTGTCAAAAGACGGAAGACTATTAATTCCAATAACTCCTAACTTTCAATTTTTATTTTTTTCAATGTTTCCATGGCTGATAATTTTAATTGAATTATTGTAAAACTCAACTTCTTTCCCCAGTCCATTGGCTTCGCAAAATGATATCAACTTTTTGAAGCGTTTAATTGGGGATGCCTTTGTTGCCCAACAGACTTTTGCTAAGCATTCCGGACACATCCAAAGCGGACGTTTGTCAGATTCTTCTCTACTGTTGCTGCCGCATAAGTTACATTCGTAGGCTGTACAATGTTTCATTGAAAACATGTGTCCTGTTTCGTGGGTACAAGTTTTAAGAGTTCTTTGCAGACAGAGTAAGAAATCTGCTTCACTTTTTCCCGGATTACCATTTCGGTATAGCGAAAAAACTCCGACTCTTTTTTTTAGTGAAGCCTGACCAAACACAAAATTCCAATCTTTTCCCGGCCATAGGTCACTTGCTGTCAAAGCTATATATACTGCGGCATCATCAGGCAGTTTTGGATATAATACATTATGGAGTACATATGTTGTCAGAATTTGTTTCATTCCCCACGAAGGATGTTGTCTTCTTGCTTTTTTTGGAATAATAGAAAGTGGTAAAGCCTTTTTAATTATCACCGGGAGATTAAAATAGTAACCCATGAATTCTGCTGTGGCTTTAATAATTTTTTTCTGTGATGAAGTGAAATGTCCAAGTGGCTGAATATAAATAATCTTCCTTTGAGCTGTTGGAAGACGCGGTCTGCAGCGTTTGTATTCAATAAATGTTTGTCCTGATTCATCGTGAATGGAAAGCCACTCGCCTGATTTTGGTGTTCCGAGTTTTGTGTGAATTTTTGAGAGCTTTTTTGTTATTATATTAAGCGATGTGCTCTCTTGCGCTTGAACGGAATTAATCCAAAGAAGCAAAAATATCAGTAAGAATAACCAAAATTGATTGTTAAAAGATAACTCTTTTTTATATTTTTTAAACATGTATTAATATTTAATTTTCTGTGGGATGATAGTGAATCACAAATCCAAAATCACAAATCTAAAATCTAAAATTCTTATCATTCTTTAAATTCATCTGAACCGTTCAGATCAACAACTTTGTGTTGTTTTTTATGATATTCCCGCGGTGAGACACCTAATATTTCTTTAAATTTTCTTGAAAAATACGCACTATTTTCAAATCCGGTTTTTGTAGCAACATCAATAATACGGATTTTATTATTTTCCGCGAGGAGTTCCACTGCTTTATCAATTCGAAATCTTATAAGATAATTCATAGGCGACAATCCTGTAGTCTCCTTAAAAGTTCTGCAAAAAGATGCACAGGGCATATCTGCGATATCGACAAGTTCGTCTCTGGAAATATTTTCATGATAATGTAAATCAAGATAATCAATAACAGCACCCATTTTCAGCATTTTTTTTGGAGCAGGCAAATTTGTTTCAGCGTAATATCTGCAAATTTTGATTATAATTGTTTTGAATGTGTTTTCGAGAATTGAATTGAATCCTATTCGTTTATCGCTTTCTTCTTTTTTCATTATATCAAGCAAACGAACCATTTCATCTAATTGCCATGGAGAGAGATGCAGTTTAGCTTTAAAGTTTTTTTGT
Organism: Chlamydiota bacterium; assembly: GCA_030596365.1. Taxonomy (GTDB): domain Bacteria; phylum Auribacterota; class UBA3054; order UBA3054; family B51-G9; genus B51-G9. The sequence goes on from JAUVKG010000025.1 coordinate 11,113, forward strand.
TTTCGGAATTGCGGTTCATGCACGAAAAGAGTTTTTAAAGCGGTTAAAGCCGAATACTCTTTTTCGAGGTGGATATAATTTTCATCCCATTTATATAAAAGATTTACCAGACAAAGCTGATTCATTTTTTCAAATGTGTGTGGCTGTTCTGCTTTTATAACAAAAACATCCCCCTGGATAAGCGGATATTTTTCTTCACCAACAACATGAATGGCTGAGCCGCTAAGCACGAAAACCAATTCATCGAAATCATGAATATGCATTGCCACAGGTTTTTGCGGCCACATAATGCGAAGATGTCCTTTTTGATCACCTGCATTCCAAAATATTTTATGTAATTTCATAATAATATTATATTATTAATATTGAAAAAAAACAATTCTATTTAGTGTAAAATGAACTATCAGTACAAAAATACGCTTATCTGTTATTGAAGTAAATTCTAACATATAATATAATTAGAGTCTGACAGAAAACCTTGATTTTTAACAGACTTTTGCAAAGTCTCTAATTAGAGGTCGCTCGAAAAGGGTTTAGCCGCAAAGCGGCGTTAAAGTCCCCCTTTAAAAAGGGGGAATTGCTTTAGCTAACTTTCAGGATTCAGATGTTCGTCCCTTTTCGAGCAACCCCTATATTAAAGACTGCTAAAACTCAAAGCAAAAACCAGGCATGCCCAGCATACGCGGGGCGCGGCGCCGGTCACGTGCTTTGATTACCATAAAAAATATGAATAATAAAAATGCCATTCACGCAGAAGAACTTAAATGTGAATATTTCGTTAATCCTCTTTCAATAGATTGTAAGAGCCCACGACTTTCATGGCTTGTAATTGCAGACAATCCAAATTCGAGAGGGAAGTATCAATCCGTTTATAGAATTCTCGTTGCTTCGACCGAAGAACTATTATCAAAAAACAAAGGTGATATTTGGGACTCAAAAAAAATCGCTTCTGATAATTCTAACGCTGTTAAATATGCAGGCAAACCACTTCGCTCTTTTATAAAATATTTCTGGAAAGTTATTCTCTGGAATGAAACCGGCAATAAAGGAAAAGAAAGCAATGTTGCTACGTGGTCTATGGGAATGCTAAAAAAATCCGATTGGAAGGCTGAATGGATATCCAAGTGTGATCGGCAGGACAAATTAAGCAGATACGCAAGTATGCCGATTTTCTATTATCGCAAGCAATTTTCTGTTTCAAAAACTATTAAAAGCGCGATGCTTTACACTTCAGCACTAGGTATTTACGAACCTTACTTTAATGGCAAACGTGTTGGCAATGACTATCTTTCACCGGGCTGGACTGATTACAATGAACATGTTTATTATGATGCTTATGATGTAACAAAAAAAATTAAAGCCGGTAATAATGCTTTAGGTTTTATTGTTACAAACGGCTGGTACGCGGGACATTTATGTTGGTTTAATCAAAAAGCGTATTATGGAAATGCCCCTAAATTAATTTCCCAGCTTGTTATCTTTTTTGAAGATGGCACTAAAAAAATCATAAGCTCTGACAGAACTTGGCTGACTACTAAAGGTCCTTTGATCGATGCGGATCTTCTTAAAGGAGAAACTTATGACGCGCGGCGTGAAATTCCGGATTGGGCTTCACCTGAAACAAAACATCGGGGATGGAGTTTACCGGGGCTTATTCATCAGCCGAAAGTTAAACTTGAAGCACGACCGACTCAACCTGTAAGAATTGTTCATAAATATAAACCTGTTTCTATAATTAAAAGGAAGGACGGCAGTTATATTTGTAATTTTAATCAAAACATTGCAGGTTTTGTTTCTGTAAAGCTTAATGAAAAAACAGGAAAAAAAATCACTATGCGGCATGCTGAAATGCTTAATTCTGATGGAACTCTTCATACTAAAAATCTGCGCACAGCTGATGCAACTGATGTATATTATTGTAAAGGAAATGGCACGGAAACTTATCAACCGCATTTCACTTTTCACGGCTTCCAATATCTTGAAATTTCAGGCGTTTCTAAAAAAACAAATCCTGATGATATTATCGCTTATTTAATTAGCAGCGATATTCCGCGAATCGGTAATTTTTCCTGCTCAAATAAAATGATTAATAAATTGTTCAGTAATATTTATCATACCCAATTGATGAACTTTATCGACGTGCCTACCGACTGTCCGCAGCGCGATGAACGTCTCGGATGGACAGGCGATGCACAGGCTTATATCAAAACAGCTTCTATGATTACTGATGTTCAAAAGTTCTTTGAAAAATGGCTCGTTGATCTTGAAATCGGACAGTTCGAAAATGGAAATTATCCGGCTGTTGCTCCGGAACTTATGGTAGGTATGGGTAGTGGACCGGCTTGGGCGGAAGCCGGTATCATCTGTCCGTGGATTTTATATGAAGTATATGGAGACAGGGAAGTTTTGAAAAAGCAATATAATTCAATGACGCGTTTCATTAATTATCTTACAAAGCTGTCGGGAAAAAAACTTCTCCCTCCAAAAGAATATCACTGTTACGGTGACTGGTTAAGCCACAATGCCGATACGCCGAAAAATATTGTTTATATGGCTTATTTTGCTTACAGCGCGGATTTGATGTCGCGAATAGCAAAAGTTCTCGGCAAGAAATCTGATATAAAAAAATATGAAAATCTTTTCGAGAATATAAAATCCGCTTTCAATAAAAAATATGTCGATGAAAATTATAAAATTAAAGGCGATACTCAAACTTGTTATATTCTTGGAATTGCTTATGATCTTTTAAATGATGAAGGAAATAAACGTGCTGCTGAATATCTTGTTGAAAAAATCAAAAAAAGAAACTATCACCTCTCAACCGGTTTTGTTGGTACAAAAGATATTATGAATGTTTTGGCAAATATCGGGAGAAATGATATCGCGTACAAACTCCTTTTAAATACTACTTATCCTTCCTGGGGATTCTCAATCAAAAACGGTGCGACTACTATTTGGGAAAGATGGAATGCCTGGACTCCGGAAGAAGGTTTTTGTAAAAATACAATGAATTCTTACGCCCATTACGCTTATGGAACTGTTTATCTCTGGATGGCGGAAAATATTGGCGGTATTAGAAACGATGCACCTGCTTACAAAAATATTATTATTAAACCTGCTCCAGGAGGAAATATTAATAAAGCCAAATGCGAATATAAATCTATTAACGGGAAAATTTTAACAGAGTGGTCGAAAACTAAAAAAAATTTTAATCTTAAGGTCGAGATTCCCTGTAATACAACCGCGAAAATATATCTGCCAGCTGAAGATGCAGCTTTAGTTAAAGAAAGCAAAAAAGAAGCTTCA
>JAUVKG010000372.1 GCA_030596365.1 Chlamydiota bacterium
CCCATAAACTTTGCTCTTGGAACGTTTCCAAAACCACCAAACATTCCACTATTCAGAGAAGTTAACATATCCCGTGTGATTGGGACCGTGACAGCAACTGATACAACTTCTCCTCCGTTTTCCGATTGTTTGCCGCGCTGAACGAAAACAAGAATATTGTTTTCTTCGCCCCACTTAATGTAAGGTGTTAAATAATACTCTTTCTCACCGAACATGCCGAGATGTCCACCAACGTAATGACCATTACAGTAAATTCGTGACACCGTTGCAATTCCTTCAAAATTGATATAAACATTTGGTTCGTATTTATCATTTTTGGAGAATTTTATATTTTTTAAGTACCAACCTTCGTTTATCTTTTTCGCATCAAAACCGAATGAACTAATCCGGCTTTCTTCCTGATTTTCATATTCAGGAGAAACATTTGAAAGCCACCATTTGATATGGTTGAGAAATTGGGGGACATTAATTGTGTACCATTTCTGTTTCTTAACAAACTTAATTTTTTGTAATTTCTTTGCAAATTCATCAATTGATTCGATTGATGAATCTCCCATATCCACTTGATTGTTCACAGGTAAAAACAACCAATCACCATCCAAAGAAATTTCATCTTTGACTTTCGCAACGTCAATATCTTCTCCAGCCAATAAGTTTGCTCCGTTAATAACAGTCAAACAAAAAAAAACAATTGCAGTAAAATAATTCTTTTTTAATTTCATAAAAAGCACTCGCGCTTTTTTAGTTCGATTGATATCGATAAGCAAATCGCATGTTCGGAGCAACATCTCCTTTGTCAATAAAATCCATTATATCGCCGTTGCCGGGAACATTGTCCGTCCATTTAAAATCAAATGTTATTTTCTTATTCTGTTTATCAGATTTAAATATTTTGCGCGGAATTGCAAGATGCATTTCGTTTCCTGATACACGGAATCGAACGTTAGTAACCGGCTGCCATTCCCAACCTTTGACATGTTTCTCCAAGGTGCTTTTTGTAGTGCCATTAATTTTTCGGTTCACGATATAATCATAACCTTCCCAGCCTGTAGCTGAATCACTATCAGTATTAATGAGTAAGTTCATCCAGTTTTGACCTTCGGGTTTCGTGATTGGTTCGCGTGTGCGAGCATAAAAATAAATCATTTTATCATCAGCCGCAACTTTCATTTCTTCAAAATCATTTCTTCCTGTAATATTGATATAAGGTTTTGACTGACACCATCCGACAGAATTTCTATGAATTGTATCGCCTATATCATCCAAAAATACCGGCTTCACATCTTTCCACTGGCTAAAGCCGGCTTTGCTGTTGATTGTTTTTGATTTCGAGGATTTTTGAAAAGGACGAACTCCCTTGAATTTTCTTATTCCGGCTACCATTTGATAATAATAATTATCGCCATGGCCACCTTTCATCGGTTCAATATCGCGACTGTATTCCTGGCTATAACCGTCAACAAAAAAAGTCCCACCCACTTTCAATTTTTTTCCCAAAAAACTCATACCTCCTTTATTGATGAACCGTTGCGCTATCCATTCATTCCAACCTGTGATAAAAATAACTTTTGGATCAACTTCAAGCGCTCGTTTCCATTGTTCAGCAAAACATAAGCCTTTATCTGTTTCACACTCTTCAGGAGGCGGCTGTTTGCCTTTTTTGAAGCTTCTGCCAATGTTTGAAGTAGGATGCTGTGCCGCGCACACAGATATTTCTTCCGGTTTATCCGGTGAATCATGCCAACCGGGATTTTGTGGATAATTGTCTATCCACGGCCATTTATCTTTTCCATTGCCAAACCAGCCATTAGGATCCGACCATGCCCATGAGCGTCGAAAAGTAAAAAACTTTTTTATTTTTTTGTTCAATCCTTTTTGAGAAGCCAGAATAAGCGGTTTTCCCAGCCATTGAAACCATAAATCAGGATATCGTTTTTTTGAGTAAAAATTTTCATACAATGATTTTACAACTTGATCACTTCCTGAATTTATAAGGAAAGCGATTTGAGGAGTATCCCCGCCTTCTTCCCGGATTTTAGTAAACACATAACAAATTTTTTCATAAACATTATCATAAGTTATACCGTTAGTAACATCTAAAATAATTACATCTACTCCTGCATCACTTAACATCTGTGCATGTTTCCGGATAACAAACTCATCAACTGAAAAATAATAGCCAAGATAAGGTTCAGACCACCAATGAAAATTTTGATCCGGACCGTATTCGGGATTTTTTGGATTTGCATTAAGAATTTTGGTGATATCATAAAGCTTTTTTGATTCATGTACTTTATCCAACCATTGGAAATAAAAAATAGCAACATATTTTTCTTCACGAGGTGATCCGCATTGTTTGTTGTTTGGTAATACCCGGCCAAGAGCATCAGTAGCTACCCAGGTATCGCTTTGAATATCTCTAAAAATTTTGGCATTATCTGTTACTGCCGCTTCTGTAAATCCGGCAACGAAAAATAATATTGTTATTATGTAAATAAAGTTTGTTTTCATTAGTGTTTATTTGTGTGTAGAGATTAAATTGAAATTACATTGCATACGCGGCTTACTCAAATTTCAGTTTGTAGTCTTAGTTTCAGCAAGCGAAGATTAATCTGCGAAAAGAAATTGTATTATATTAATAAATAAAATTATATTTATTCCTCTTCTGTGTCCTTATGTTTCTTATGTGGTGAAAAGAAATTATATTCATTAGTGTCTATTCGTGTTCATTAGTGGTAAAAGAAATTGTATTAATTTATGTTTATTCGTGGTTGAAATTTTGAGCTAAATTTTTCGTTTCAACCATCTTCTCTTCCCCGGTTTCCATATTCTTCACCTTTACTGCATCTTGGTTTCTCTCGTCTTCACCGCGCATTACAACAAACTTCGCGCCGATATTGTTCGCCTGTCTCATCTGCGCTTTAACAGAAAGTTTCTGATAGACTGCCATCGCGGTAAGTCCTTCTTTTCTCAGTTCATCCGCGAAAACAAGATTTTCTCTTATTGCTTCTTCATCAAAAGAAACAAGATATATAATTTTAGTTTGATCGTCTTCAGAAATATCAAGCTGCTTTAACGCTAGAATTAATCGCTCGATTCCTATCGCAAAACCTACCGCACCGGTATCCGGTCCGCCAATATCTTTAACAAGATTGTTGTAACGACCGCCGCCACCGAGTGCATCCTGTGCGCCGATAGAATTATGAGTTATTTCAAAAATTGTTTCAGTGTAATAATCGAGTCCCCTGACGAGGCGTGGTTGTTCAATGAAATCAACATTTACATCTTTAAGGGCTTCAAGAACTGCTTCATAATGTTCGCGTGAAGAATCGCTGAG
>JAUVKG010000169.1 GCA_030596365.1 Chlamydiota bacterium
AATGACTGTTATCCTCACTACCCAAATTTAATCCATTAGGCCCTAACATCAAACCGCAAATCAATAAACCAACCAACCCCGGCAAATGCATTTTCTCAAAAAGTTTCGGGACAACAAGAATACAAAACATCACTATTGCAAAAACTAATAGCGGATCCATAGGTAAATAAGGTTCTATAAAATTCATTTAACTAAGCTCTATTATTTTATTTAATACAATCTCAGCATGCTTAACTTCACCGTCTTTCCTTTTCACACGCACTTTAACTTTACTCCACATCTCAGCAATTTTGCCTTCCGGAGTAATTAAAAATGTTGAACGAATAACACCTTCATATTCTCTGCCGTAATTCTTTTTCATTCCCCATGCACCGTATTTTTTCATTACTCCCTTTTCTTCATCGCTAAGTAAAACAATCGACAATTTTTGTTTGTTGATAAACTTCACATGCGAGTCAGGTGAGTCCGGACTAACACCGATAACGACAGCATTCAACTTTTTGAACTGCGGCAAAAGTTCTGAGAAATCGATTGCTTCTTTTGTGCATCCTGACGTATTATCTTTCGGATAAAAATAAAGAACAACCCATTTATCTGAGAAATCTTTTAATTTAACTGTTTCATTTTCATGATTTTTTAATGTAAATTGTGGAGCTTTTTGATTTACTTTCAGCATGATGCTTTAAAGGTTGAAGTTATGAATTCAATTCAATAGAATCCCATAAAGATTTTAAAAGGCTTATCATTATAATTAAATCATTCTGCTGTAAATCATTCTGCAAAATAATTAACAGCAAAATTATTAAATACAAGAATTAATCTTAAATCTTAAAAAGCAAATACAATATGCAGTATTTGATTTTTGAATTTGACTTAAAAATGATGACCATGAGAATACATGTTACTTCGTTAGCTGTCACCAATGATGAACGTGAGTACAGCGTTACTTCGTTGCTGTCAAATAAAAGTTTTAAATCTTTTTGTTCTTCAAAAGTTGATTTTGTATCCAAAAACTTTGCAGACGGTCATCCGTTTCTACCATCCATTCCCACAATCTTTTTCTCATTTCTGAAATAATTCCTTTACAGGAAGAGTCCTGCGCAAGATTATTTAATTCAAATTTATCATTTTCAAGATTATAAAGTTCGTCTCTTGAAGTCGCATTCCAAACATATTTCCATTTCTCGTTTCTGAGCATCCTTTGACTGTATTGTCCAAATTGATTCCCGTTATAACTGCAGAAAATATCGTTCCTAATCGGTGTTTCATCGCCGAAAATTACCGGCTTTAATGATTTGCCACTGAATGTTTCCGGAATTTCCGCGTTCATAACATCACAAAACGTTGCAGCAAGATCTATCGCGTTAGAAACAAATCCGGTATGCACAGAACCGGCTTTTATAACCTTCGGCCAACGCATAATCAAAGGAATATGAACAACATCTTCATACATTACAAAATGTTTGTCCATCATTCTGTGGCCACCGCACATATCACCGTGGTCAGTTGTATAAATTATAAGAACATCATCAGCAACACCAAGCGATTCGAGTTCGTTTAGAATTCTTCCTATTTGCGCGTCAAGCAAAGAAATATCGCCGAGATATCTTCCTACAATTGGCGCCCAGTTTTCCCATGTCCACTCATCTACTTCCCATGATTTTAATTGCTGCTGCTGAATATAAGGTTTGTTTTCAAGAGAATCGGAAAAACTTCCCCAGGGTTTAATCTTTTCCGGCGGATACATTGAATTGTAAGGCTCAGGAACAATGTTAGGTAAATGCGGCTCATGCGTGTCCATGTTCATGTAAAATGGCTTGCCGCTTTTTACACGCAAGCGAAGTTTCTCAATCAGTTGGTCTGCTGACCAGTGAACTCTGGATTGGTCGGGCGTAATATACGGGTCAACATTTCCAATGAAACCATTTTCTATCGGGAAAGGTTTTACGCCTATTTCTTTTCTGTAATTATGATATTCCGAGTTAGCGACATAAGTATCAAAGCCAAAATCTGTTGGAATAAGTTCAGGGTGAACATGCCACCTTCCAACAAAATCAAGTGAAACGTCTTTCCTTTTTAATGCTTTTGGAAAATTCGGCTTGTCAGGTGAAAGAAAATACGGGGACTCACAATCAAAATTCGCTAACGTACCGTGCTGCTGTGTCCACTGACCGCAAAGCTGTGATGTACGCGTCGGTACGCACATCGGACTTGTACAAAAAGTGTTCTCAAAAGATAAACCTTCAGCAGCAAGCCGATCGAGATTAGGTGTTTTCAAGAAAGGATGGCCTGTATGAGCCATACAGTCGTAACGATGTTGATCGGTTTGAATTAAAATAATTCCAAGAGGAGAAGGCATGGGAAGAATGGATTGTTGGATTGATGGATTGATGGATTATTGGAAAATCCCCTCTTGAGAGGGGTGCCCGCAGGGCGGGGTGTGTAGTTATAGACTACTGATTACCGAATACTTTTGTACCATAATTGAAATTAAATCTGTAACTCGGGGCGCTTTTACGAATTTCAATTAACCGATTACTTTTCCGGTTTACCGGAACCCGGTCTCGCCGAGACCGGCTTTAGTCCGCTTCAACGCGGAATATAGTTGTTTTAGCTTTAACTTCTTTAAATTTATTAATCAATTTTACAGCCGCTTTGATATCTTTTTCGAATGCCAAGTGAGTCATAAAAGTCGCATGAACATTTTTTGTTTCTGAATATGGTTCGTGTTGAATAACAGAACTCAAACTAATATTTCTATCACCGAGTGCTTTCGCGATTTTCGCGATAACTCCCGGTTTGTCCTCAACTCTAAATCTCAAATAATATCTTGTCTTTATGTCATCAATCTTTTTGAAAGGCAGTTCCTTATCCATAAATGTCAGCGCGGATAATCGACCGGCAGATCCTGAAGCTATATTCCTCGCTATATCAACTATATCAGCTATTACAGCGCTTGATGTCGCACCCATCCCTGCGCCGAGGCCTGTAAGGATAGCTGTTCCTATAGGTTCGCCATCGATTTCAATAGCGTTAAATGCGTCTTTAACATTTCCAAGCATTGTTGTTTTAGGGATGAATGTTGGATTTACACGAACTGAAATTGATTTGTTTTCTACTTTAGCAATTCCGAGAAGTTTGATTACATAACCCATTTCATCCGCGCATTTAATGTCAAAATCTGTTACCTTTTCAATCCCTTCAACATAAATTTTATTTTGCGGAACCCATTGGCCAAATGCAAGAGAAGCAAGAATCCCAATCTTATGCTGAGCATCAAAACCGCCAATATCAAGCGTAGGATCAGATTCCGCGTACCCATTTATTGTTGCTTCTTTCAGAGCTTCATCAAACGTGAGGTCTTCATCAGTCATTTTTGAAAGCATGTAATTACAAGTGCCGTTTAAAATTCCCCAAATCGCGTCAATTCTATTTCCGACTAAAGCTTCGCGTAAAGTTTTAATAATCGGAATCCCCCCGCCAACACTTGCTTCGTAGTATAAATCTACACCGTTCTTTTCCGCTTTTTCATGTAACTCCAAACCATATTTTGCGAGCAGAGCTTTGTTTGCAGTAACAACACTCTTGCCGTTCTTCATCGCTTTCAAAATGACCTGTTTAGCAAAAGTTGTACCACCAACCAGCTCAACAATAATATCGATTTCAGGATCGTTTAGAACCGCATTTGAGTCTTTAGTCATTACACCTGAGGGAATTTTGACATCACGTTTTTTTCGAGGGTATAAATCTGCTACACGAACCAGTTCAAGAGAAAATCCTAAATGACGCTGCAGATATTTTTTGTTTTCTAACAGGCATTTTACAACTCCTGTACCAATTGTACCGCAACCGATCACACCAATTTTCACACCTTTAGATTTCATAGTTGGATTTTTACTCCTTATGTATTTACCGTTATTCGAAATCCAGGAGATCATCGTCATCTTCCGGAACAGGGACCCAGGGAGATTCCCACGGCATCATTGGAGCGTCCATTGTATCATAAACTGTGTTACCAGGACTCAAATAGCCAATAGTAAGAATATCTATCGCTCCTCCAACAGTACGGATTATAGTCATTCCCGTTCCTTCAAAAGCACCCGGTATTATTCCTATAACCGGATATTCAACTGCATAATAAACCATTCCGCGCGGAGCTTCGATCCATCCTGCCAAAAGATTAGCAAAGCCCCGCCCAATTCCATCAATTAAGCTATAGCCTCCTTCTTCACTGATTGGCGGTCTTTGTTCTTCTGCATTTAGAGAACTTTGAATTTCTTCATTTAGCGAACTTTGATCTTCTGCATTTACCTGCATAGCAACAAATAAAGCGACAATCAACATTACTGTAAAACAACTACGATTTTTTTTCATGACATCTTGCTTTTCATAGGGTTAAAAATATTATATAAAAGTATAACGAATCATTTATTGTTTGTCAATTTGATTTTTTTTGGCAATTAGGTTATAATAAGCCAATGCTTGATAATTATTAATGTAACTTAAAAACCTATTTGGAGCTAAAATGAAAAAATATCACAACAGAGAAAAAGGATTTACACTTATTGAGTTGCTTGTAGTTATCTCAATTATTGGTGTTCTTGCAGGCCTTAGTTTAACAGCTATCGGCCCTATCATGTCAACGTTTAAAAGATTTCAATCAAAAATGAAACTCGTTGATTTGCATAAAATGTTTATGATGTACCAGTTACAGTGTGAACAAGGATATCCGACAACTGTGGCTGATAAAGACAGATATGAAAAAAGCGCCGGTGTTCGTGGTTTATACCCGCTTTACTCTTCAGGCGTAATGAAAGTTGATGCTTTAAACAAACTTTTACATCCTCCGGGAGCAAAATTACTTGATTTTAGCGAAACTCCTGATATTGATGAATTCGATAAATTCCATTGCGGATATGCCTATAATTCTACTTCCATTCCTAATGATGAAGATAATCCTCCTATTTTATCTGAACAGGGCGTAAGCAGTGGTGTTTTAAAAATAAATACTAAAGACAAGGGGCTTAAACCTATTAGAAAAAATGGCGCTCTGGTACTTTTCGCAAATGGTTCAGTAGAAAATATTAATGCTGATGTAAGAGGTAAATTAAGCACAAAAAAAGTTAGCTCTGATATGTGGGGAAAACTCGTAGATTAAGTTTTTTCCATTTATTAGTTTGAAAATATTAAGGGGCGGATCTTTCCGCCCCTTTTTTATTTTTTTATAAAGTAACCAAAGCATCCCTGCTTTGGGTTTAAGACCAAAAAGAAGTTCCCTAACGAAGTAACGCCGTACCCGCGTTCATATCGAACTACCAACTCTCAAATAAAAAGTAAAAGAGCAATGCGTTGGAATATTTTCTTAAACTTGAAAATTGAAAATTGAGAATTCGAAGTTGAGACTTAATATTAATAGTAATCAAAGGGCTCTTCGTAAAAATGAATGGGTAAGCAGCGGATAGATTTTACATTTTCGAACTCGAAAAAAAAGCTTTTCCTTTTTGGAGTGCAACAATGTTGATTTTTTTGTACTCAACAAAATCATTTGTTGCAAATGATTTTTTCCGCTCGATGCGAAAAAAATTATAAAAAACCTTCGTAAAATCTTTGGCTTACTTCTTGACAAGATATTATCGGTTTGCTTATAATATTTACATTAACATCCTTCCGGAGGAACCAAAATGAAAAATCTGCACTCTAAAGAAAAAGGTATGACGCTTATAAAATGGCTTGTCGTTATCTCTATTATCAGCATTCTTATTGGACTTGGTTTAACAGCTCTCGGGCCAATTATGACTCATAGAATTCGCCCTAATGTACATGTGAGGAACCTAATTAGTTTGCATAAAATGCTTATGATGTACGAGCTGCAGTGTAAACAAGGTTATCCTACAACTGTACCCGATAAAGACAGATATGAAAAAAGCGCCGGTGTTCGTGGTTTATATCCTCTTTATTCTTCGGGTGTAATGAAAGTTGATGCTTTAAATAAACTTTTACATCCTCCCGGAGCAAAATTACTTGATTTCAGCGATAATCCTACCATCGATGAATTTGATAAATATCACATAGGTTACGCTTATAATTCTACTGCAAAAACAAATCCACCTCCCGACACACCTATTCTTTCGGAACAGGGAGTTAACGACGGCGTGTTAAATTACAAAACAAAAGACAAGGGAACCAAACCGATTAGAAAAAAAGATGTTTTAGTCCTTTTTGCCAACGGATCTGTAAAAAGAATTCCTGCTGATAAAAAAGGCACACTCAGCACAAACGAAGTCAGCGCTGAAATGTGGAAAAAACTTGTGGATTAAGTTCTTTGTTCGGTGTTCGGTGTCAGGTG
>JAUVKG010000383.1 GCA_030596365.1 Chlamydiota bacterium
CCGCTGTCCTCAGCGGCCTAATTGGAATGATGGATTGATGGATTGATGGAGGGCCGCTGCCGCGACCCGCGTATGCTGGGTTCCTCAGCGGCCTAATTGGAATGATGGAATGATGGATTGATGGATTGATGGATTGATGGATTGTTGGATTGATGGAGGGCCGCTGCCGCGACCCGCGTATGCTGGGTTCCTCAGCGGCCTAATTGGAATGATGGAATGATGGAATGATGGAATGATGGAATGATGGATTGATGGATTGTTGGATTGTTGGAGGGCCGCTGTCCTCAGCGGCCTAATTGGAATGATGGAATGATGGTGGCCGCTGCCGCGACCCGCGTATGCTGGGTTCCTCAGCGGCCTAAATGCCGGGGATGTTCCACTTTAGTAAAGGGGGAATACCCGTAAGGATGTATTTTTGGTGTTTAATTGCGAAAGTGGTTTTCGATTTGAGAACCACCCCGCGCTAAAGCGCACCCCTCCTTTGTAAGGAGGGGATTTTAGAGATGTTACATTTTTATAACACCTTTTCGAGTAAGCTCTAAGTAGACGGCACTCGAAAAGGGGTATTCAGTTCAATTGTTAGTATTGGTCGTATGTCTACCGCGAAGCGGTTTAGGCATATAGCCCCGATTTTTAAATCGGGGTGGTGAATTACCGCAATTTCCACCCTGAAAGGGTGGTGGAATATGAATTTGTTGATATATTTTCCTCCGTTCTTTTAGAACGTAATTGTGTGTTTTACACCGTCCCGGCGTTTAAACGCCAGGCTTTATGCCATTGCCGCTTCGTGGCAATTATTGCTATTCCATCTTTTCGAGCAATCCCTAAGTAGCCCGCTTCGACACGAAGCGGGTTGATAGCATATAAATTTGAAATTATGAAAAATTTTAATAAATTTTATTTTACTTTTTTATTGATACTTGCCGCGGTACCGTCGATGGCAGCTGTTGCCCAAAATCCTTTTGAGAAAGATGTTAAATACAAGATTAAAAATAAAATAGATAAATTAGTTCTGGAAAAATTAAATAAATATCATATAAAACCTGCGAACTTATCTTCTGACGCTGTTTTTCTACGAAGAGTTTATTTAGATGTTATCGGCACATTACCAACACAACAAGAAGTAACCCGCTTTCTTTCCGATAAAAAACCCGGTAAACGCAATAAAACAATTAATTCTTTGCTTAAGCGGAAAGAGTTTGCGGATTATCAGGCGTTAAAATGGGGGGACTTGTTGCGGATTAAAGCCGAATTTCCAATTAATTTATGGCCAAACGCTGTTCAGGCATATCACGCATGGATTCATAACGCAATTGAACATAATATGCCTTACAATAAGTTTGTTTATGAATTATTAACTTCAAGCGGAAGTAACTTTCGTGAGCCGCAAGTTAATTTTTACAGGGCTGTTCAGGGAAAAACACCGGAATCTATTGCTAATGCGGTGGCATTGACATTTATGGGTATCCGTCTTAATAAATTAACAGAAAAACAGCAGGTGGAGATGGCCACTTTCTTTTCACGGGTTGCCTACAAAAAAACTGAAGAGTGGAAAGAAGAAATTGTTTATCTGAATCCTGAACCTACCAATGTGCTGCATACTGTGTTTCCCGATGGAGAAAAAATAACTATTCAACCCGACCAGGATCCAAGAACAGTTTTTGCCGATTGGCTTACAGCAAACAACAATCCATATTTCGCGCGTAATATTGTTAATCGTATATGGTCGAGGATGATGGGTATTGGGATAATAAACCCGCCTGACGATATTTGTGCTTCCAATCCTGCTTCCAATCCAAAGCTTCTGTCTTTTTTGGAAAAGGAGTTTATAAAATCGAAATATAATTTGCGGCATATTTACCGTTTAATTCTTAATTCCCGAACATATCAACAGTCGTCAATTCCGCGCAGTAATAATCCCAAAGCCGAATCTTTATTTGCGTATTATCCTGTACGCCAGCTTGACGCGGAAGTACTTATTGACGCGATATGCACAATCACAGATACACGTGAAAATTACGACAGTGCCATTCCGGAACCTTTTACTTTTATCCCGAATTGGAACAAAACTATCAATCTGTCGGATGGCAGTATTACAAGCCCGTTTCTTGAAATATTTGGTCGGCCTGCCCGCGATACCGGATATGAATCTGAGCGAAAGAGCAATACAACGGCAGCTCAGCGTCTTCATCTTTTGAATTCTACTCATATTCAAAATAAGCTGTTACGCAGCCGAAAATTAAAGAGAATTATCAGGCAAACGCGAGGGAGTCGAGATGAAAAAATTCGAGCAATTTATATTAATATACTATCGCGTTATCCCACTGAAAATGAACTTGAAGTTGTAAGAGAATATTTAAATTCAGAAAGTGGATCGCCCAAACAGGCGATTATGGACATTGTATGGGCATTATTTAACAGTAAAGAATTTTTATGTAAACATTGAATATGAAAATAAATACAAACATTTTATCGAGAAGAGAAATGATTAAACTTGGACTTTTAGGTGCAGGAGGGTTAATGTTCGGTCGACCTTTCAACCTATTTGCGAAAGAAATTCTTCAAAAAGTAAAAATTAAAACAAAAGCAAAAGCAAAGTCGGTTATCCAAATATGGCTGTGGGGCGGACCCTCTCAAAACGATACTTTTGATCCGAAACCTCAAGCAGGATACGATTATTGTGGAGAACTCAATAAAGCAATTGAAACTAATGTCAAAGGTATTAAAATAAATGCCGCATTGCCCCTGCTGGCAAAACAAGCGGATAAATATTCTCTGGTTCGCAGCATGACCCATGGAATTAATGCTCATGAAACCGCATCGTACATTATGCAAACGGGGCATGAGCCGGGGCGTCTGGTTTATCCATCTCTCGGCGCGGTAGTTTCGTTGTTTAAGGGTTATGATCATGGTTATAAAGGTGTTGTTCCGCCGTATATTGTTTTAACCAAAGCACAAGGAAGATTCTCGGAATCCGGTTTTCTTGGTCAAAAATACAAACCTTTTGTTACAGGCGGTGATCCTAGTAAAACACCGTTTGAAGTTGAGGGGATTATCGCTAAAGGTATTTCCGACGAACGTCAATTGAATCGCCGTGAATTACTTCATAATCTCGACACATTGGGAGCGGAAATTCCGGAGAATTCTCAATTTAAAAAAATGGAGGATTGCGAGAAAGAAGCTTACGACTT
>JAUVKG010000096.1 GCA_030596365.1 Chlamydiota bacterium
GGTGGGAAGGTGGGAAGGTGGGAAGGTGCGAAGGTGGGAAGGTGGGAAGGTGGGAAGGTGGGGAGTTTACTTGGACAAAATGGACAAAATGGACAAAATGGACAGAATGGACAGAATGGACGTTATGGACTTAAAGGACAAGATTATCAACACTACTCCACTCCATCACTTTTACCACGCATTTTGCGTGGCCATTACTCCATTAATCCATTACTCCATTACTCCATTACTCCATTACTCCATTACTCCATTAATCCATTAATCCATTAATCCATTAATCCATCAATCCATCAATCCATAAGCTGGAAGCTTATGTTACTTTATCCACGCGACCGGATCTAGTTTATAATAATCTTTAAGTTCTTCGTATAGTTCCGGTTCTTTTCTTTTCATTTGCGATGGTTTTTCAAAAAAGGTTTCAGTTGCGACAGCAAAGAACTCGGCGGGATTAGTTGCACCATAAGCATCCATGAGAGTTTTTTTGTTATGTTCAACTCTATCACGAAGAAGATTATATTCTTTTCCAAGAATTTCAGCCCATTTTCCATACCTGCTTTTATCCTGAAGAATCGGCACTCCATCCGCATAACCGTCTTCCTGGTCCAACTGATGAGCGAATTCATGAAGAACGACATTTTGTCCATCTTCACCATTAATCGCACCGTGTTTTACGCAGTCCCAGGCGAGTACAACATCTCCACCCGTCCACGACTCCCCTGCCCTTGCGGTAGGTTTTACGGTGTATTGACCTCCTCCGACATGTGAATAAGAATTACCAACATAAGGTCGAGGATAAACGAGTACAGAATTAAGGTTTGGGAAGTCGGTATTTTTTCTATTCAGCAAAAGCATACACGCTTCGCAGGCAATAGTGACACGAATTTCGTCTGTTATTTCTAGTCCGCCGCAACCTTCGAAAGTTTTTTCATCGAGGAAAATTTTAATATCATTATGGAGTTGTTTTTTTAAATCATCCGGCATCATTCTGTACAGCTGGACATTTTTATCAAGAATTTTTTCCCATGAATCAAGAAAAGGATTTTGTATTATTTTGTTCCTGTGATTAGCTTTCAGTTTTTGTTTGAAGTAAATCAAAGCTGAAGCTAAAATGATTATGGATATTGAGATGATTATAATTAACATTTATTTTTCCTGTGATTTGATGTGATTCGAAAAGGTATTTGAATCCTAAGTATAGATTTTAATCCAATCATAAATAAATAGGGAATAATATAATTTCTTTATAGACAGAATCATTTAGTGACAGAATCATTTTAATACAAAGAAATTTCTTTTATATTTTATTTAAATAGTATTTGATAGCGTAGAACGTTACTTAGTCGAGTAGAATTTTCACATATAATTAAATATTATATTTTTAAATGATTCTGTCAATAAATGATTCTGTCTAATTCTTAATAATTTAGTAAGTAAATGATACCACTAATGCCGTATTATTAATTGTTAGGTGTTTACAATAAATTCCTTACAATTTTTATGTCCACCGACACAAGGTCGGCGGGACATTTACCCTTTTTGAGTGGCATCTATTTAGACGCCAAGCGCAATTATGTCAAAAAAATTAAAAAAAATTATTGTTGCAAAAAAGTTAAAGCCGCATGTCTTTAATCCATTCTTTTATCACTTCAACTTTTGGAATAGTGCCGCTTGATTTCACAGCTTTCTGAATTGTTACAATTGCGGGAGTTGATTCAACGCCAAAAGCGACGATTTGTTCGTCGTCCGAGACAACGTTAACAGGTAATTGAACACCGAGTTCTTTAACTGCTTTTTCGATATTTTTCTTAGTTTCTTCACATGCATCGCAACCGCCACCGAGAAGAATTATTTCGCCGCTGTATCTTTTAAGATTTCTTCTTAATTTTTTATTTATCTGATTTTGAATAGCGCTAATCATTTCATCTCTGGCCGGAATTCTGCTTACGAAAACAATTTCGCCATCGATACATATAGTCGGAATATTTCTAACCATCATTCCCGTCATAAAATCAACCGAGTCAGGTTCTTTGATTTTATGCTCACGCCATATTACCAAATCTTCAAATTCCGGAACAACAGCTTTAACCGATTCAACCATATATTGACATGGAGCGCATGCTTCCGAGTCGAGAGTAATAACATCGATAACTACTTTATCAAGTTTACCATAATCGCTCATATCGAGATTTTTTTCGGGATCGGACTGTTTTATCGCGATAGTTTTTGCGATTTCCTGCTGATAAGGATCATTCACAAGCTGCGCAACAATTTCGAGATTTTCCGGTGGAGTTGCATAAGGAATATCGCATCCCGGAGCAAGAATGAAACCTTTATTACCACCAACGGTCATACAGTCCATAGCGTTTCTCATACAGTCATCAGTTGTACCGAATAGCAGAACGATAGTAAGCTGCATATTGCCGCCGAAAGAGATATCATATTTTTCGCAAATTTCTTTTACAAAAGCGAGCTGAATATTTTCATCGATTGAAATATTATTGGGACCTGTTTTGCACATTTCTTCAATATTTGCCTGAGCGTGTCCACAAACAAAGAAAGAAGATAATTTACCTTTTTCACGAATTGCGTCAAAGATCGGTGTTACATAAGGAGTTACAAATTCAGCAAAATGGTCAGGGCCTATTTGACTTGTCATCGGATCAACTATAGCAACGATATCACAGCCTGCTTCGATATAATATTCAGCAGCTTTAACAGCGACATCTTTACAAAATTCCATGATTTTTTTAATACCTTCCACATCGTCATACATAGCCATAAAAATATTAGGACCAAGAAGGTGAAGCGCAAGAGTGAACGGGCCGGTGATTAATCCATAGAATGCAACGTCGGGATGTTTTGCAACAAGCTCACGCGTAGCATCGAGAACAACCGGGAATCTGCCGTCTTCAGGTCCGGGAATTGATAATTCATCAAGACTGACACCTTCAGCGAGAGGATGAGTTGTAACAGCAGGAGGATTATCGTCTGCCCAGTTCAACTGACAGCCGAGGATTTCGGCTTCGATCTGAAGGTCGAAAGCGACAGGAATTCCGTCCGGTTTATATTTTTCGATAGCTTTTCCAACGCCTTCAACCATCAGTTTTTTAGATTTAAGGAATTCTGTAGCGGTTTTGTTGATAAGAGACGCCGCATGGCAACCCACGAAAGGCACCCACGGTGTTTTATCAGTTTTTTCGTTATGCAATGCCTTCAGCAATAATTCTTTACCAGTCATTTTAAGCTCCTATGAAATAATTTAGTTGTTAGTTTTTATAAAAATCGAAATTTACAGTTTTTATCTCTACCGACACAACCAGCATACGCCGGTAAAGAGGTCGGCAGGAGAATTTCAAATTCCTCTCGCCCTTACAGGGCTTTTTCGAGTGTCGTTTGATTAATAATTAAAAGAAATTTTATTTTTTAAATTAATAATTTCTATTTCTTTATTATTTTTAATAACATGAATTAAAACCGGTATTTCTGATTTTAATTCGCAGTTTAATCCTTCTTCATTCTTTTCCCATTTAATTTCAATAGCTTCACTCGTTCCATTAATTGGAAATTTTCCTTTTGCAAAGTTAAGATTTCCCGGATAAGGAGAAAATGTAAAATGATTGTTCCCAAGATCGTATCGCGGAATTATTCCCAAACAATACTCCGACAAAAACGAAGTTGGATATGCCGACCATACGTGGCAATGCGACCAATTCAGGTTAAACACTTCAGCGATAGTTGTGAGTCCGTTATTAATAAACCAACCCCAACATTTCTCAATTTGATTAAGCACAAAATTTATTTCACCATGATTAATTAAAACAGGAAATATAAAATAAGAAAAATACGGGGTGATTAGCTGCCTGTTAGAAACAGCAGGATCGGTTTGCCGTGGTGCGTCTGGATTATTCGGGAAGCAGGAAAGGATGTGCCGTTTTATAAAAATGACCGCTTTATCAATATATTTTTTTGGAATTAATTTGTTTTTTAAAGCAAGAACTGTTGAATGGCAACCAATTTCGCTCCATTTATTTTCTTCAATGTATGGATTAAGTTTTTTCACAATAATTGAGCGAACTTTTTCTGTTAGATGTTCGTATTGTTCAGAATTACAGTTAAGGATTTCGCACCATTTAATCATTGAATTAAGCGAGGAGTAAAACAACAATGTAGTTGCGATATCAGCTTCAGGATTATTGCTGATATATCCCCAATCGATAAAATTAGGGCCACTGGAAATATCAATTCCTTCAGATGTCAATTTATTTTCACAGGATGTAATATTTTTTTCAGCGTAAGGAAATAATTCTTCAAGAAGAGCGGTATCACCTGTAAGTTTGTAATAATTTACATTCGCGTCAATCCACAAAAGTGAGTAACCTATAAAGTGAAGCCTGTGTCCCGGATGAAGCCCGGCTACAAGCTCATCTTCATTCGCGCAAAACGCAGCCTGCCTCAATCCCCGAGCGGAAATTTTCAAATCCGGATAAGCCGCTGAAGCAATAGCGGTTGACGGCAAAGCATCTCCTGTCCACTGCCCTCGTTCTCTTGTCGGGTTATCAGTAACGGCGTCTTCCGAGCAAGCTTTTAATGTTTTGACACCCGCGGTCCATATTTTATTAAGCAATGGATTTTCGCATTCAAAAGAGCCGTTAACTTTACTATAATAAGTTCTTTCGATAAATTTTTCGCTTATAAATTTGATTTGATTTTCAGGAGCTTTAATATGTATTTCAAGAAATCTTCCTGCTTTTGGTGTAACAGGAGAAAATTTCTGGACGCCGCCCCGCGCGATATAATGGTCTAAGTTTCGTGATAGTCCGGCTGACAAATTAATATAAGGAGTAACTTTATCATCAACTAAAGCTTCGCACAATGCGAATTCAACAACTGCATTTTCAGGCAAATCAAGTATAAATTCAGGCGATCCAAGCCTAACGCGCTCAAGGTCGTATCTTTTCCACAAGCCATCCGTATCAGATATATTTTCAGTTATAAGGGAACGTTTATACCATGTCACATCATTTTCTTCTGACCATTCCGGAGGATTAATAAAGTCAAAAGGTCCGTTCAGTTTGCCTTCTGCAACAGAAGAAAGCGAGTGATTTATTCTGCAAATACGCGAAATATTTAAAGGTGCAGGTGTACCGATATTCGGTACAAAACGAACGACGTTTTTCCATTCTGAATCGTCAAAGTTTATTTTTTGCCAGTCGACAGGATTCTTTTTTGTATTTACCCATTCAATCCACGAAAACTGTGGATTGGTTCTTACGGCTGAATGAATAAAGCCTTCAGCTTTTTCACATTTCCAACTAACGGGAATATTATTTCCTGTAATTTCACAAGCGAAAAACGGCTTGATTTCCGAGCCGGAAAGCATACGTGTATCAACGCCATGATTATGCACAATTGAGGTAATAACATGTTTCCCCGGCAAAAAAGTTTTTTTAATAACTTCATATTCCGGATGTTCGACGGGAAATCTTGCCGGACCTTCTGTAAGGAAAGTGTTATCAATAAGGGCGCGAAACCAATGCGCGCCAAGGATATTGAATTCAATAATGGATTCTTCATTGACCGTAAAAACACCGCGGAACAGCGCGTAAGAATCTATAGAATCATTACTTTGATTTTCTTTTGGCCAGAAAGGAGCTGTAAAAGGTTTGATAATATTATTTTCCATCATACTTGATAATAATTATTATTCTGAATAATTTTTTACAGTATCAATCATAGCAAGAATGTTATCTATTGAAGTTCCGGCCTGAATGTTGTGGCACGAGCAGCAAATGTAACCTTCCATGCCTTTACCAAGCGTTTGCAGACAATCCAGAGTTTCTTTTTTAACTTCTTCCGGACCCCGGAACGGCAGCACGTCCTGTGTGTCAATTGCGCCGTGGAAGATTACATCTTTGCCGTATTTTTCTTTAAGACCTGCCATATCCATACCGGGACAAATATGTTGAATAGGGTTTAGAATATCAATTCCAACATCAATAAGTCTCGGGATTAGAGGTTCTACAGCGCCGTCAGAATGGAAGAAAACTTTTTTACCGTAAGAGTGGATAAAATCACACCAGCGTTTCATTCTAGGTTTAAAGAATTCGTCCCACATATCCGGTGACATAAGGAGACTGATCTGGCTTCCCATATCATCGCTAATAAAAACAGCATCGATATTGTCCCCTGTAGCCTCGAAAAGTTTTTTCATCATTTCGGTTTGTATGAGTTCAATTCTGTCGAGTGCCGCGTTAACGAAATCGGGTTCGAGCGCGAGATCCATCATAGATTTTTCAAGTCCGCGCATTCCGCAATAAATTTCGTAAAAAGAAACCCATGGACCCAAAGTAGCAAAATCTTTTGATACCATTTCAGTCGCTTGTGCCGCCGCGGTATAATTAAATTTATCAGGATCGGGCCAATAAGGATATTCATCAATATTTTCCAAAGTGTAATCTTCAAAAGTAGAACTGACTCTTTCTCCATAAGTTGAAAGACCTGATTCTACCGTTCTCATCTGAACGCCCCATTGGGTTACCATTGCAGCTCCATCAACAAGCGGTGCGAGTTCGCCTTCATAGGCGGCATTAATCCAGAACCATTTATCGATCCCCATTTTTTTATAGAGCTCAAATTCACTATTGGCGTTAAAATGTTTTGCGAGATCTGTATATACTTCAGGAGTATGCCAGATATCGACAGGGATTCTGTCAACCGATTTACGGTTAAGAATATTCAGTATACGTTCTTTTGAGTTCATAATAGTATCGCAAGCATCCTGCTTGCGGATTGTTGGTTAGTTGGTTAGTTTTATTTTTAAAAATGGACATTATGGACGACCACCCCGCCCTTCGGGCACCCCTCCTTAAAAAGGAGGGGAGTTTACGGATTACGGGTCACGGGATACGGATTTTACGCTCTTTTGCTTAAAACGTCTTTTTCGTAAGCGTACATTTCGTCAATCCATTCAGTTCCAACGGGGACATTTGTCTGCATGCAATAATAATCCCAAATTGCTCCGAAAGGCATTGTTTTCATTTCTTCCATAAGAGCGAGTTTACCTGCGCCATCGCCTTTAGCTTCGAGTTGTTTTAATAATGCAGTCGGGTCAAGCAGAGAATAAAGGATTCCTTTCATAGCGGCACGTGTACCGATTGTCCAAGCGCCGATTCTGTTTATGCTTGCATCAAAGAAATCGAGAGCTATGTAAGCTTTATCGAAAGCGTCACCGCGTTTCAATTCGAGGAAAACATTTTTCAGGTCGTCGTTAAAAATAACTACATGATCACTATCCCAACGAATTGGCCGGCTAACATGCATAAGCAGATTATTTTTAAATTGAAGCGCGGCCGAGATTTTATCATGAATAGTTTCAGCCGGATGAAAGTGTCCCATATCAAAGCATGGAATCACATCATTTGTCATAGAGTACCCAAGATAGAATTCATGTGAACCGACAACATATTCTTCGCTGCCGATGCCGAACAATTTACATTCTACCGCATCGATACATTTTGATGTATCAACGCCGTTTGCTTTATCAAATATTTTGTCATAAGAATCTTTTAAACGGGCTCGTGGTGACCATCTGTCGGCCGGGACATCTTTCGCGCCGTCCGGGATCCAGAAATTAATTACGCAAGGTTCTCCCTGGTTTTCAGCGAAAGCTTCGGCGATTTTCCGACACGCAATTCCATGCTGAATCCAATATGCTCTGATTTCCTCATCTGCGTTTGAAAGTGTAAAACCGTCAGCTGCTTTAGGATGAGAGAAAAAAGTAGGATTAAAGTCTAACGCGATTCCGTTTTCTTTTGACCATTCCATCCATTTTGAGAAATGTTCAGGTTTTAACTGATCGCGTTCAATAAGGCTGTCGGTTTCGCAGTAGAAAGCATGAATATTCGCTCTTTTCTTTCCCGGTATTAAGCTGAAAGCTTTAAGCATATCCGCACGAAGTTCATCGCCATTTCTTGCGACGCCGGGATAATTTCCTGTAGCCATGATTCCACCGGAGAGCGCTTCGTCAGGGCTTTCGAGTCCGCGAACATCATCTCCTTGCCAGCAATGAACGGAGACAGGAATTTCTGCGATTTTATCTAAAGCATTATCAACATCAACTCCGAGTCTTGCGTAAGCATTTTTAGCGAATTGAAATTGAGAATTAATTTCGTCTTTAGTAATTTTGTTATTACTCATCATTTACTCCTTAATATTAATTAATTGTCATTTATAAATTTCTATTTTTATTGTGCTATTTATTTGCAAATTGCACGTTGATAGTATATAATATCATAAAATGAAATAAATGCAATACCTTTATCGTTCCAATTAACTATGTTTTTTGACACAATCCAAATGAAAAATAAATATCCACAAAAAAACTCTTTCTTTAAATACGTAACTGTAAGCAATTATGACATCG
>JAUVKG010000042.1 GCA_030596365.1 Chlamydiota bacterium
AAAATTTTACGCGAGCAAAACGATAGTGCCGTTTTGGAAAACCGCGGCGGTGAATTAGTTTTTACAACCGATTCCTTTGTTGTGCAACCTATATTTTTTCCCGGCGGCGATATCGGTCATCTGAGCGTTTGCGGTACGGTGAACGACCTGGCAATGATGGGAGCTAAACCCGACGCGTTATCGTTGTCGCTGATTATTGAAGCCGGTTTCGAAATAGAATCTCTGAAAAAAATTATTCTGAGTATTAAAAATACCGCTAATGAAGCCGGTGTGAAAATCGTTACCGGAGATACGAAAGTTGTCGGTGTCGGTCAGGCAGATAAAATTTATATCAATACAAGCGGCATTGGCTGGAGAACAGAAAAAGTTCCAACAGGATGGAATACTGTTCAGTCAGGTGATGCTGTGATTGTTAGCGGTACAATTGGCCATCACGGAGTCGCAATTCTTGCCGCGCGTGCCGAGTTGCCGTTTGAGCGTGAATTAAAAAGCGATGCTGCAGTTTTAAGTAATGCTGCTGTAGATTTGACAAAAACATTCCCGGATGTCAGGTGGATGCGTGACGCAACTCGTGGTGGTGTAGCAGCTGTTTTGAATGAGCTTGCTTTACAAACCGGCTTTGAGATAGAGATTGAAGAAGCAAAAATTCCCGTGACTGATGATGTACGCGGAGCAGCGGAAATATTAGGACTTGACCCGCTTTATCTTGCAAATGAAGGAAGGTTTGTTATTATCTGCCCCGGCGAAAAAGCTGAAGAAATAATCTCGTTTTTAAGAAAATATGAAATTAGTAAAACCGCGCAAAAAATCGGCGAGATTACACACACATCAACTCCCGGAAAAGTTGTTTTAACTACCGAATACGGCAGCCGGAGAATTATTGATATGCCTTCCGGCGAACAATTACCAAGGATATGTTAACAGAATAATTAAATATTCAAAAAAATTTATTTACAAACGCAAAGAAAATAAATTGAAATTCGCGACAGCTAATTTCAATTTCCTCCGAGCGACAAAAACAAAACAAAACTCGTCGCGAAAATATGAAAATTAGTGAAAATAAAAAAGGATTTCTCGGACTATTTCCCCGTTGGGCGGATTTGTTTGTTCTATGCCTTTGCATTGGCGGATTCGTCTGGCTTCAATGGTGGTCGTTACCGCGTCAACCGGCATTTCTGATTTTTATTATTTCGTTAGAATCTATTATTTTTATTTTAACTTTTTTCTTTCCTTCATGGGGATTGTTTTTAGTAATCACGGTAATCCCGGGAATAACAACATCTTCGCTTACATTGTTTAATAAAATAAATCCGAAAATAACAATCGGAGTGTTCGGCCCGGCGGCATTAATACCTGCGTTAGCGTATATTTTTGGATTATGGTTAAGGACATCTTTAAAAAAAGAAGATTTACAGCCAAATTACTTACGAGGACCTTTAAATATTTTTATGGGACTGACTATTCTCAGCGCTTATATTACTTTATGGAGATATTTTGACTTTTGGCCGGCAAAAGGATGGGATATAGCAAACCATGTAGTAAATGTTGACGGATTGACCGGTAGCGAGGCGAAGCAGAATATAATATGGACTTTAACTAATTATCTTACAGGTCCGCTTTTATTTTTAGCGATATGCCAAGCTTCATGGTTAAAAATAAAAACCGGAAAAGTGATGTGGCGAACATGGATGCTGAAATTTATCTTCGCGCCGTTTTTTATCGGTTCTGCCGCGCCAATTATTGTTGGATTTATTCAAAAAAAAGACATATGGTTCGGTGCTCATAAATTTTATATCTGGCCTTGGATGAACCGCATTAACGCAACTTTCTTTGATCCAAACGCTTTAGGAAGTTATTTGATATTAGCTGTTCCTCTGGTATTGGCGGCGATGATTCTTCTAATTTCGCTAAGTCGATGGCTTATATTGCCTGCAATAACTGCCGCTGGTGGATTTATTTTCTGCAGTCTGATTTTTATGGTAAGTTCAGGTTCAAGAATATCGTTTGTCGGTTTAATTCTTTTTCTTCTTTTTGCTTTAACTTTTTTCTTAATTATTAAAATTGAAAAACTTAAAACAAAAGTTTCCTCCATTGCTTTTAAAGGAATTGCTGCTTTTTTAATTATTCTTTATTTAAGTATAATCGGCTTTGCTGTTTATTCAACGCCGCAGGTAATTAAAAAGATAAAAAGTAATCCTAAATTATCAAAAACTACTCTTGCAAAACGCTTGGAAAAAATGAATGTTCGCTCTGTTGGCGATATATACAAAAACATCAAAAAAGATCGTGGCGTTTATGCAAGAATAGCAATGGAAATGATAAAAGAAGTACCGTTAACAGGAATCGGTCTCGGAAGCTTTATATCCGAATTACCTAATTTTAGAAAATTGACTAAAGAATTGGTTTATGTGCCGGATACAGCCTGCAATTATTATTTACAAATAGGATCTGAACAGGGATTAATTACTCTGGCAATCATTATTCTCATTTTTATAGTGTGGTTTAGAAAATGGCTGCATGTAATGCATAATACAGGCTTATTTATGTATTGGATTGTTGTCGGTTCCGGTATTGCATCAATGCTGGTTGTTTTTTTATTCGGGATGCACACATTAGCTCATGAAATTCAATGTCTTTTCTGGATTTGTTTGGTTCAGCCTTTCGTTGCGCAGCCTGAAGGATGGAAAGCACAATCTAAGTCCAAATATTTAAAATTACTTATCTTTTTAATTTGTGTAATTTATTTTTGTGCGGCAATATCAAAATTATCTTTAGAAAAACAGAAAAAGAAGTTCGGTTGGAAAAATAAATCACAGTTTTATCAATGGGAAAATTGGCCGGATCCGAAAGTTCCACTTGTTCGCTATTCAAAAAAAGAATCGTCTGAAGAGATAAAATGCACGGGAATTATTATGGAACAAAAGTGGTGTGCTCTTTATCCTGATATAGAAGAAAATCCTGTTATAGTGAACTTTCAATTAGGAAATCAGATTACAAATCTTACTGTTAAAAACAATGATTGGCATACAATGAAAATTCGGGTTAGTCCTGAAAATAATAATAAAAAATTTCTGTATTCTGTTAATGTAAGTCGTACATGGAAAGCTTCTACTATTGGAATGAACAATGATAAAAGAAGACTTGGTCTTTTGTTAAATAAAATATCATGGAAAAATTCCGACGGAATGTATGATAAAGAAAGATGGGCTGATGACGGCAGCATAATGTCGGGTAAAGAATACAGATGGACAGAAAAAAATGGCGAAATGGCAATTTCTTTAGATGGAAAATATATTAAAATTCCTTTGCTTATAGGTCAACCGGATGTTGTAACAGTTCTTATAGGTATGAATAAAACTAATTTAACAGAGCTGATTATAGCGAATAATGCGTGGCAGGAAGTAACCTTGTTTTGCGGGCAATTTTTTAAATCTGATGAAAAAAGTAAAAATGTTATTTTAGACTTTAGTGCAAATAAAACTATGACACCTGAAAATTACGGAATATCAGATGGAAGAACTCTTGGCGTCGCTGTAGGAAATCCGCTTTCTATAAAAGATTTCGGATTCTATGATAAAGAAAAATGGAATAATGATTTTTCTTATAGATGGGCCGGTAAAGAAGCCCGATGGGCGGAAAAATCCAACTCAAACGGATTAATAAAAATTGAGTATCTTGTAAACCATCCGGATATTATAGAAAATCAAGTCAAATTATCTTTCTACGTTAACGGAGAAAGAAAAATAATTGAAGATATTTATTATCCAAGCTGGAAGTTAATTGAACTTCATGCCAAAACTAATACCTGGAATGATATTATCGTTAGAGTAGATAGAATATGGCAACCTAAGAAATTCGGTATTGATGACCACAGAAAATTAGGCTTTGCAATAAAATGTGAATAGTATAAATTGGGAAATGCTTTTTGAATATGAATAATAATCTTGAAAATCGTTTGTGGCGAGTAATTATGCTTGTCTTTGTTATGACAGGTGTAATTGTTTTGTGGGTGTTTTACAGCCCGGGACATGATTGGCAAAATATCCGGAATGCCTGCTACATTACTTTTGGAATTTTTTTATTATTAAGCTCTGCTTTTCCTTTGGGCGGGTTGCTGCTTCTTGGTTTCTGCACTCCGTTGTTAAGCGTCATTCCTTTATACCTTACAAAAGGAAGCCCGTATCCAATTGTTTTATTCGCAGGGATAGGTTTTATTATTGGATGGCTGATTAATGAAATTATTAAGCCGGGTTCGCAACAATTTTTCAAAGGTAAAGGATGGCTACTTGCATTTGCCGCAATAACTATTATCAGTGCAGCGGGAACTTTTTTCAGATATTGCCCTCCGTGGTTATGGAAAGTTCCGGTTTTTCTTTCCGAGATAGTAAATCACAAAAATATGACCAGGATTGATGCGGTTAGATACACGATGTTTGTATTTGCAAATATGTATCTTGGAATTCTGCTTATTTGTGCAGTGCAAAACATTTTGACCAAATTTAAAAGTAAATCTGTAAATATTCGGACTATAATTATATGGACAATTTTGCTTGGCGGCACATGTGCTGCTGCTTTTGCTATTTATCAAGTGACGAACAACATTAATTTTTGCGCAAATAAAGCTTACTATTGGATTCGATTAAAGCGTGCAAATGGAACATGCACAGATCCAAACGCCTTAGGTGCATTTATTTCTTTATGTGTAACAATTTCATTATTAAAAATTGCTTTCAGCGGATCAAACAAAACTATATCTGCGTGGCTGCAAAGATTTTTTGCTATAATCTTAACTGTTGTTTTTCTGCTCGCAATCCAATATTCAGGTTCAAGAACAGCTTTGCTTTCAACTTTATTAGCTCTGTCTTGTGCGGTTTTTGTCGGTGTTTATTATTATACAGATTTATTTACAAAAAATATTAAATATTCAAAACTTATAAAATCTGTTATAGTCATTTTGATGATTGGTATTTATGCTACCGGTATTGCTTTATTGCCTAAAGCAATAAACTATACTGATAAAAAAATTCGTGTAACCAGTACAAGTACTTCGCTTAAACGTCGCCTGAAAAGAGATTTCAGATTATTTAAAAGATACGGCGGCGGGGTTTTGGGGTTGGTTAATGATAAACGAAGACTTATGTACTGGAAATACGCGAGAATTATGTGGAAAGATTATCCTTTTTCCGGTATAGGGCTTGGCGCATATGTTGTAGAACTGCCCAATTACACATCGGCAAAAAAGGAACGCTTATTCAGAGTGGATAATGCGTGTAATTACTACTTCCATTACGGCGCGGAGATGGGAATACCTGCTATATTATTTATGGGAATGTTTTTTGGAACATTAATTGTTATGATGATAAAAGGAATAAAAAATTCTTCTTCTCTCTCAACTTTTGATGTGCATCAAAGGCTTGTTTTGTTAATCGCTCTGCCTATTTATCTGATAATTTTGATTTTTGGTGTGCATACCCTTGCATATGAATTTAATATTGCTTTCTCCATTTTGCTCGGAGTTATAGCATCTTATCAAGATCCTCTTAAAAATAATAAAAAAATTCCCCGGCAAGTAAAGGATATGAAATATATTGTTGCGGCGCTGGTTGTCATTATGCTTATATTTTATGTCTGGCGAATCCGGGAAAATAATAAAACTTCTTTGAATAGCGAGCGTAGACAGGCTGCTTATGGTTTAAAGATTGAAAAAGGATGGGGGAAATGGGAAAAATGGAAAGGTGTGCCTTTTAAACATAGATGGATTAAAAAAGTTGCGCATGTAACTTTGGACCGAAAGGATTTATTACTCGGTTTTCCTATTGTAAGTAGTAATCCAAAACTTGCTGAAAATCCTCAAAAAGTTTCTTTTTATGTTAATGGAGAAATTATTACCGGAGCAACTCTTGATAAACCGGGAGAATGGAAATTAATTAAATTCCCTGCACCGTATGCAGATGCTTTTATACATTCTTTTTCGCCACATGTTTCTGTAAGAATTGAAGTTGATAAATTATGGAATCCAAGCAATGTGAGTAGTAATGAAGATGTTCGCAATTTGGGTATTACAGTCGGTAAGCACAGATGGTTAACTCCGGAAGGAGAAATGGGTGGTTGGTATGATGTGGATTTTCTTAATGATACACATTTTCGATGGTCAGGAAAATATGCATGGAGAAAGATAATTATTGGTCCTGAACACAAAATAAAAATTCCTTTTTCCGCTGCTAACATCTTATTAAAATGGTGGCCCCTTGATGTCGCGGTCTATTTTAATAATAAATACATAGATACCGTTACCTTTAGAAATAAAACGTGGAAAAATTATACTTATCCAATCCCTGAAACTTTTCAGACCGGGTCTACAGGTATTGTTGAATTTGTTTCCTCAAGAACATGGATTCCTAAAAATTATGGATTTCATGACCCGCGTGTGCTTGGTGTAGCTGTTGGTGAAATAATATCAGAATGAAAAAAACACAATTTAATATAGCAGAAAAAATTGCCTTGCTGCTGAAACAAAATGATTATAACCTTTGTTCGGCGGAATCTTGTACAGGTGGCGGCATCTCTAAGGCATTGACTGATGTCCCCGGATGTTCAAAATTTTTTGCCGGCGGTGTTGTTGCATATTCAAATACAATTAAAATCCGGATGCTTTATGTTTCTGAAAAAACACTTGAAATGTTTGGCGCTGTAAGCGAAGCAACTGCAATTGAAATGGTTAATGGCGCTTCAAATGTTTTTGGTTCAGATTTCTGTATCGCTTCTACTGGACTTGCAGGTCCTTCAGGCGGAACGATAAAGAAACCGGTTGGAACTGTTTGGCTTGCCGTTGCAACTCCGAGAAATGTCATTACGTTAGAATGTCACTTTGTCGGCAATCGTGAAAGTATTCGGGAACAAACAATTACACACGGATTGAAATTTTTAAAAGAAGAAATACAAAATTATATTGATAGTTAATTAATAATTAAAAAAAGGAGATGAAAATGGCTACTAAAAAAGAAATTAATGACCGCGCTAAAGCTCTTGACGCTGCCCTCGGACAAATCGAAAAACAGTTTGGGCAAGGCTCAATTATAAAACTTGGAAGTGATTTCGCGGTGAATATCGATCATATTCAAACCGGCGCAATTACCCTGGATATGGCGCTCGGAGTTGGTGGTATTCCTAAAAGCCGCGTAACAGAAATTTATGGTCCTGAATCTTCCGGAAAAACAACTCTCGCTCTCAGCGTTGCGGCTAATGCACAAAAAGATGGTGGTGTTGTTGCTTACATTGATGCTGAACACGCTGTTGATCCGGGCTATGCAAGAAAAATTGGCGTTAATGTCGAAGAACTTCTTATCTCTCAACCTGATTGCGGTGAAGATGCGCTTAGCATTACTGAAACTCTTATCCGCTCAAACGCTGTTGATCTTGTTGTTATTGATTCGGTTGCCGCTCTGGTGCCAAGAGCAGAAATTCAAGGAGAAATGGGCGATCATTTTGTCGGTCTTCAGGCAAGACTTATGTCACAGGCATTAAGAAAACTGACGGGCGTTATTGGTCGTTCAAAATGCGCGTGCGTTTTTATTAATCAAATTCGTGAAAAAATAGGCGTTATGTTCGGAAATCCAGAAACAACTACCGGCGGAAGAGCATTGAAATTCTATTCTTCTGTTAGATTGGATATTAGAAGAATCGCTACATTGAAAGACTCTCAAGGAGAAAGTATCGGCATTAGAGCGCGGGTAAAAGTTGTTAAAAATAAAGTTGCTGCGCCATTCAAAATTGCTGAATTTGACATTATGTATGATGAAGGTATTTCTTCAGAAGGAGCCCTTCTTGATGTTGCTGTTGATAAAGAAATTGTGAGTAAAAGAGGTGCCTGGTTCAGTTGGGGAGAAACACGACTTGGGCAAGGACGAGATGCTGTAAAAGAGCTTCTTAAAAATGATCCCGAACTTTGCAAAAAACTTGACATAGCTGTAAAAGAAAAAATAGGCTATATCAAAACCGAAAATAAAGAAACTCCCGACGAAACAAAAGAAACCGATGCTGAATAGTAACATAAGCACGTGACCGGCGTATGCCTGGTTCTTGCTTTGAGTTTTAACAGTTCCTAACACCGATCACCGATTACGGAATACGGATCACGGATCACGGACCACGGACCACAGACCACGCCATTGTCTTGAAAAATAAAAAAAATTATGAAATCTCATTCTAACAAATCCGCTTGGGAAGTCGCACTGACGCTCCTTGCGGGGCGTGACTTCTCACGGAGCGAAATGGAAGAAAGGCTTGCACGGCGTGATTTTGATGAGATCGACATTCAGCAAGCTGTTCAAAAACTTCTGAAATACGATTATATTGCTGAAACGGGCAATAATGAAAAAAAGCTTTGTGAAATGGTGGAAGAATATATTAGAAAAAAAGGAGCAAAAAACATCGAAAAAAAACACCTCCGCTCACTTGAATCTTTCCTAATTCGAAAGGGATTTAACATTGATATTGTTCAACAATATTTGGAAGATTTAAACGAAGAATTAACATGATACTTGTATTGACATAAAAATACTTGTTTGATATAATTTTTCAACTACAAACAAAATAAAATATTTATGCCAAAAATTATCGCTGACTCAAAAGAAATTTCAAAAGAAATCGAATCCCTGGCAGATAAAATTGTCGCTGATTGTCCAAATATTTCTAATCTGATTTTAATCGGTATCCAAAGACGAGGAGCTCAAATCTCTCAAAGAATTCTGAATGTTTTTAATGAAAAATATAATGTAGATGTCCCTCTCGGAATACTTGATATTACTTTCTATCGCGATGACCTGTCTATGGTTTCTGAACAACCGGTTATTCATAATACAAATATTCCGTTCAGCTTGGATGAAAAATATGTTGTCCTCGTTGATGATGTGATTTATACAGGCAGAACAATTCGTTCCGCTCTTGACGCTCTCGTGGATTTCGGTAGACCAAGTATGGTGAAATTACTCGCTCTCGTTGACCGCGGAATGCGTGAACTGCCAATTCAACCTGATTATGCAGGATGGATAATTCCAACAAATTATGACGATAAAATTTCCGTTAAAGTAATAGAATTAGATGGAGAAGATTTAGTAGAAATGATATCAAGAGAAGACGAATTGTAGAATTCGCGTTAGCGCCCGGCGAATGCCGGGGGGAAAATTATCCAATTAACCAATTACCAAATTATTAAATCAAAATGGCATGGGATAAAAAAGACTTGCTGGGACTTGAATATCTCAGCACAGAAGAAATAACAACCATACTCGATACAGCGCGCTCATTCTCAGAAATAAGTACGCGTCCTATTAAAAAAGTTCCCGCTCTGAGAGGAAAAACTGTCATTAATCTCTTTTATGAACCGAGTACCCGGACAAGTGCTTCTTTTGAGCTTGCTGAAAAAAGATTGAGTGCTGATATTGTTAATATGAATATCGCCACCTCGAGTGTAAAAAAAGGGGAAACACTGCTTGACACCGTTAAAAATCTCTGCGCTTATAAAATTGATGTAATCGTTATGCGCCATTCCGTTTCCGGATCAACTCTATACCTCGCCAGAAATATAGAATCAAGTGTCGTAAACGCGGGGGACGGACAACATGAACATCCCACCCAGGCTCTCCTTGATATTTATACATTACGTGAACATCTTGGGGAACTTAAAGACAGAAAAATTGTGATAGTCGGGGATATCCTTCACAGTCGTGTAGCACGATCAAATATATGGGGCCTTCAAAAACTCGGCGCGAAAGTTACTGTCGTGGGACCGCCAACACTTATCCCCAGACAAATTGAAGAAATGGGTGTTGATGTTTCATATAATCTAATGAACGCTCTTAAAAATGCGGATGCGGTAAATATGCTCCGTATTCAGCGTGAAAGAGAAAAATTCTCGCTTTTTCCCTCTTCAAAAGAATATTCAAAATTGTTCGGCTTAAACTCCGATAAATTAAAACTACTTTCTCCTAATTTAATAGTTATGCACCCCGGACCAATTAACCGCGGAGTTGAACTTGCAAGTAATGTTGCCGATGGGCCGAATAGTGTTATTCTCGAACAGGTTACAAATGGACTGGCTGTTCGTATGGCTGTTCTTTTTCTCGTTACCGGCGGAACTTCTCTTCATCCTGAACATCTTTCATCATGACATCTTTAATTTACAATGGAAAAATAATTGACGCAGCGCAAAATTTTAATGAAAAAGGTTGGCTCGTCATTAAAAACGGCAAAATTGATTCTATTAATAAAGGCGATCCACCTGCGTCTATAAAAACCGATGAAAAAATCGATGCAAAAGGAGCTTTTGTTTCTCCGGGATTTATCGATATTCACGTCCATCTGAGGGAACCGGGACAGGAAGGTAAAGAAACTATCGAAACAGGATGTAAAGCGGCTGTTGCAGGCGGGTTTACTTCTATCGCGTGTATGCCGAATACTTCTCCCACTATCGATCATGCGTCAATTGTTAAATTTATAAACCTTGAAGCCGGAAGAGTTAACCTTGCAAATGTTTTTCCTGTCGGCGCTGTTACTGTTGGCAGAAAAGGTGTTGAAATGACAAACGTCGGTGAGTTGATTGATGCAGGTGTTGTTGCTCTTAGTGATGACGGTTCTCCGGTTTGTGACGCTATGGTTATGCGTACTGTTCTTGATTATTCAAAAATGTTCAATATTCCTATTATCGATCATTGTGAGGACCCGCAGTTAGTAAATGATGGCGCAATGAACGAAGGATTTTTCTCAACTAAACTCGGACTCCGGGGAATTCCATCGACTTGTGAAGATGTTATGATAGCTCGTGATATTATTCTTGCTGAATACAGCGGAGGACGTATTCATATCGCTCATCTTTCAACAGCAGGTGGAGTAAGAATGATTCGGGAAGCAAAAGCCCGCGGCGTAAAAATCACTTGTGAAGTTACTCCCCATCACTTGACTTTAACTGATGAATCACTTTGTGAATTTGATACAAATTTTAAAATGAGTCCACCGCTTCGTTCGGAAAAAGACAGACAGGCACTTATCGAAGGTATAATTGACGGAACAATTGACGCAATTGCAACCGATCACGCACCTCATGGTTCAACAGGTAAAGATATTGAGTTTGATTATGCCGCGAACGGAGTTATTGGATTAGAAACCGCTCTCCCGGTTATTTTCACAAAACTTGTTAAAGAAAATAAAATATCTATTAACAGAATGATTGAAGTTTTAACTTCCGGTCCCGCAAAAGTTATCGGTTTAGAAAACAAAGGAACTTTAAAGCAGGGCGCTGATGCTGATATTCTTATCTGGGATGCTGAATCTGAATTTACAATTGATGTGAATAATTTCTTCTCAAAAGCGAAAAATTGTCCTTTCGACGGATGGCAGGTATTCGGAAAACCCCTCCGCACAATCGTCAACGGTGAAACTAAGTACTGCACTCCATAACAGCACAACCGCCGGGTTTTAATTTCCAAACCTCTTTTTCCTCATCAAATTTCGCATCTATGGTGCTAACAATTTTTATTTCTTTAAATTCTTCAGCGGGCAAAAGCGAAAATTCAGCAGATTTTTTGTAACTTGCGTTGGCAATAACTAAACATTGCTTATCTCCTTTCGTAAAAGTTCCGATTACCAAATCAAAATCTTCTCCTGATGGAGTTGCAATAGGAGAATTGCCATTAACTATTTTCCCATTTTTGTATCGCGCGACATTAGCGCAGTCCCAGTTAACAAGTT
>JAUVKG010000385.1 GCA_030596365.1 Chlamydiota bacterium
TAATTGTCTCAATTAAAAATGCCGATGATGCGGAATATGTCCAAAAAAGAATTCGTGGCGTTTTTGGCTCTAAACATAGATTTAGCCCCGATGATGAAGCGGCTATGAGATTCAGAAATACTATGGAAATGACTAAAAGACTCGGCGCTGTTATGCTTGGATTTCAAATCCTACTCGGGTTCGTGGGCGGAATAACTCTCATGATCTCTGGCGTTGGGCTTGCTAATATTATGTATGCTTCTATTAAGCGCCGTACAAGAGAAATCGGTGTCAAAATTGCCATCGGTGCTCAACCGGCACAAATTCGAAAACAAATTATTGTTGAAAGCTTTTTCTTCTCCATCGCAGGAGGATGTTTAGGTGGATTAATGGCTTATACAATAATTACATTATTCTCAAAATTTCCGGTTGAAAATAGAGCCTTACAATTTTTTATGAACGCGCGTATGTCTATTAATGTGTGGATAGCCACTACTATTATTCTTGTGATCGTAACTTTTCTCGCGGGATATTTTCCCGCAAGAGCTGCTTCGCGGCAAAACCCTATTAACTCTTTACGTTATGAATAATCCTATTATTAAAATCAATAATGTGGCAAAAATTTATGATACCGGTAAAATTTCCGTTGCTGCATTGAAAGAAATAAATTTAACAATTCATTCCGGGGAATTGACCGCGATTATCGGCCCTTCAGGAAGCGGTAAATCTACTTTGATGCACATTATAGGTTGTCTTGACCAACCTACACATGGCTCCTATTTTTTAGACGATTTGGAAGTCAGTGCTTTGAATCCAAACAAACTCGCGGAAATAAGAAACCTGAAAATAGGCTTTGTATTTCAAAGTTTTAATTTACTGCCTTACTTAAGTGCTTTTAAAAATATCGAAATGCCAATGATCTTTGCAGGTATTGATAAACACACACGAAAAAAAAGAGTCGATGAATTGCTCGAAATTGTTGATATGACTAAACGAGCTTTGCATAAACCAACTGAAATGTCCGGCGGTGAGCAGCAGAGAGTTGCGGTTGCTCGCTCTCTTGCCAATAATCCGGAAATAATTCTTGCTGATGAACCTACCGGGAATCTTGATTCAAAAATAGGGGATTCAATAATGAATCTGTTCATGGAATTGTGGAAATCCGGTAAAACAATTATTATGATCACACACGACCCAAAAGTGGCAGATAAATGCGAAAGAAAAATAGAACTCCTCGACGGGGAAATAAAGGCACAGTGAGTGGTGAGTAGTGAGTAGTTATTAGTTAATAGTGTGAAGGTGTGAAGGTGTGAAGGTGTGAAGGTGGGAAGGTGAGAAGGTGGGAAGGTGAGAAGGTGGGAAAGTTCCGCTCGCATTGTCCATTCAGTCCATTCTGTCTGTTTGGTCTGTTTGGTCTGTTTAGTCTGTTTGGTCCAATAGGTCCAATAGGTCCAATATGTCCAATATGTCCAATTCGCCCTGTTGAGTCTTACTCCATCATTTTTTAAAATTAATTTTGTTTGGACCTGATTCGCTTAAATCAACTACCGTTTTGATATTTTTTCCCTGACATGTAACAGTATATTTTCCCGGCAAAGCATTTACTTTAAATTTCCCATAATCGGCGCGACCAAGATAACAATCACTCCCGTTATCAAAACGCAAAAACGGATTTTTCAAAGGCTTGCCATCTAATGTAACAGTTCCTGTGATCATAGGCAAATAAGTAACTTTGACAGTTAATTCCCTTGTCTCTTTTTTTATTATGACTTCCTCTGAATCATACCTTTTGTGTCCTATTCTAACACTCCATTTACCAAAATTCAGTGGATAAATCTTTTCGGTTAAAATCCCTCTATCGTCTGTCCTTTTGTCAAAATATCCGACAAGTCCATTTGCTGCCGGTGTGCCGTCCTGAAGAACAAACTTAAAAGTTACCGGAAAGGCATTAGTTTCGACTATCATTAAATCAGGAAGCTCATATATTTCACCGGAACGCAAATCAAAAAAATCTGATTTCACACTATTATGCCTGGTTCGGGCTTTTATATAATAAGTGTCAGGTGGAATGCCGGTTAATTCAAATGTTCCGTCATTATCATCAGTTTGACATTGTAGAATTCCTTTCTGCTTTTTGTTTTGCTTATTTATAAGTGCAACTGACGCACTGAGTGGAGTATATTCGTGGTTAATTACTCTGCCTTTTATTGTAGCAGGTTTATTCATTACAACAATATCTCCTATGTCGCATACATTTGATTTATCCAACTTATAATCAATTTCTTTGATTGTCGGAGCATATCCCTGAACAAAAGCGTAAACTTGTATTTTGCTGTTCGGTTGAATTCTAAAATTACCAATCGGAAACGAAAAATTGCCGTTTTTTGATATAAAACCCTTTTTATTGTGTGCACGTAAAATACTTATTGCAAAATTGGTCGCCGGAGTGTAGTTGTTTTCAATACAAACGCGGCCGATAATACATTTAGGCTTCGGGAGTATCCATTCTATGTTATCATCGCCTGCAAGAGTATTTGTGTAAAACCAAACATAATTAATCCATGTGGATAATTCTATTTTCGTTCCTTTTTCAACATCCAATTCGATTATTTCAAAATAACCGAGATGGTCAGTTTTACCTCGGCTGTTTGGTTTGCAACTTGCAGAAATATAACCGTCAATATATGGTGTCAAATCCGGATTATAAACAAAACCGGCAATAATCGGCTCCAGCGGTTCGCTAAGTATGAGTGTAATTTTATTATCTTTGCCGGTTTCAATAAGAATATTTTTCTTTTCCCCAATTCTTCGATCATCCGTTCGGGCTGTCAAATCAAGTTTTCCATTGCCGGCCTTAATAAAAGTATTAACTCTATACCAGTCATTTGATTTGGATAAGCGAACATTGCGTGAACCACTGCTTATGGCGCCATTTTCGTCGGTCGACTTTATGTCTAACGAATAGTTTAGTATCGGATTACCATTTTTGTCTTTAACCTTAACCAGCACGCCCGGTTTATCCGTTTTTCGTAATTTAATATTATAAACAGTTGTTTTACCGGGCTCTATTATTATTTTTCTATTCTGATTGCAAATCTGAAAATTTCTATTGTAATCCCGGAGTTTGATTTTATAAGTTTGCGGTGCTGCGGCATTTGAAATCACATACATTCCACTTTCATCTGATG
>JAUVKG010000281.1 GCA_030596365.1 Chlamydiota bacterium
AATGAAAACTTTATATATTTGTTTTATAATTTGTAGTTGTGTTTTTTCATATGCAAATACTTCAAATGATTATAATTTTCCGGAATTGCGTTCACGAGAAATAAGTTCAGACAACAAAGTGAAATTTGATTATAATAAAAACAATGAAGGAGAAGCAGGAGAACTAAAAAATTGTCCTGAAGCAATAGTTTCAATTATTGAGAACGATAAATATCCACAAATAAAAATAAATCCTTGTTTGAAATGTTACGATGCTAAATTTGATAAACAAACAGGCAAACTTGCCATTATTTATAACAATGGTTGGTGTTTGATGTATAATTACTATAAATTACAAGATAATAAATGGATATTATTAAAAAATACTGGATTAATTGGAAATGATTTAACTATCCAAATGAACTATCCCAAAATTATACTTATTGATTTAAATAAAATAAAAATAACACTAAGTTATTGGAAAAGTTTAGGCATTAGTTTTATGAAAGAAAATGATATTAAAAAGAAAGATGTTGAAGAAACATACATTATAACAATAAAAGATGACGGTAAAATCTTCATTAACGACAAAGAAAAAACGATTGAGCGTGATCACACAAAAGATTACACAATCGAGGCAGATAAAACCAGAATTTCAAAGTTAAAGAAACAAAAAGAAGAATGGTTAAAGGAAAAACATTCCGAAATAAAGTAAGAAAATAATTTTATAAATTTTTAAAATTAACCGGCCGGAGTTATTCAAAAGAAAAGCTGCGGCTTTTTGGCTCAATGTCTTTTTTTAGGGGGGCGTTTCCTAGCCTACCCTTAATTCGAGAAATGATAATAAATTCTATATACACTATCATCCCATAGATTTTAAATTCGTACAATTCGTATTTATTTCATGACCATGATTACATGTTACTTCGTTAGGCGCGCTTAGCGCCTTAGCGAGAGTTTCTTTATTTATATTTTTTCACTACCGTCCCACAGGAAAAGAGATTTTTGTATTTTAAAAATTGTTTTCCACGAGCACATCGCTATGCGAGTCTCGGGACAGGTGTCCTAAATTGTTTTGTCAAAATATTTAAAATTTTATGACCCTAGTATCCGTGGGACACAGCAGAACGATTATTTCGTAAGTCACCTGATAAATTCGAAACAATTAAAAATTAAATTTACTGACAAAACAATTATTGACCCCAGCATACGCGGGGCGCGGCAAAACAATTAAAAATCAAATATTGCTTTCAGGAAAATCGAATATAAAGCATAGTGTTTGTCGATGTTTTAATTGTTATTTTAAAGTCTATGGGATGGTAGTAATATTTTTTTATTAAATTTAAATCCTGTATACTTGTAATAAAATCCCCCATGCCCACTCCCGAAGGAATATCAATGATCCCGGGCCTGAAAGGCATCGGGACTCGGGAGGTTTTACTTTATAAAAAGGGGGAATAGGCACGAAATATTGTTTTTAATTGATTTCTACAAATATTTTGTCCCTTTGGGACAAGTTTTCGCCAAAAGTAGGGAAAATTAAAGTTTTCAGTCAACAAAAATTTCAAATACCCTAATGAAATAACATGCAACCGCACGGTCATCAACAATTTATGTCCATTGACCCTTTTCGAGTACCGTCTAATTAAAGAGGGTACCCGATAGGGTGGGGGATTTTATTACAAGATATACAGGATTTTGAATTTAATTGTTCTGTCACTAAATTGTTCTGTCTAATATATTTTAATCAACATTTTTTGTCGATGACATATATTTTGAACTATCGCGCGGGATTTACATTTTGGTTTGAATTCAGTATAATATTTATGGTCGTAAATAGTTTGGTTTTGAAAAAAGAAGAGAAAAAATTCATCCCGATCAATCGGGATGAATTTGTAGATTTTAAAATTGATCAGAGAATCTAACGCATTCGGAATTAATTTTTTTCTATATATATATAATAAAAATAGAGGCGCTATGAAAACTATAATATTTTGTCCATCCGCTTTTTCTTCCAAAAATTACT
The DNA here is from genome assembly GCA_030596365.1 of Chlamydiota bacterium. Lineage (GTDB taxonomy): Bacteria > Auribacterota > UBA3054 > UBA3054 > B51-G9 > B51-G9. Next base: position 2,006 of record JAUVKG010000281.1, read on the forward strand.
CTTCAACTTTTATTCCAAAAAACTTTTCCTGCATTTTCCCATTACTCCCCGGCATCCGCGGGTTATTCGTACATAGCGGACTTCGTTTTACAAAAACCGGATTAATCACTTTTTCAATACTGCTATTTTTTGTTTCTCAAAATATATTAGCTGAAAATAATTTCATAAAACCAGGTGAAATTCCTGCCGGGCTCGATGCCGCTTCATGGCAAAAAATCCAGGAACAAATTTCTAATCCGAAGTCCGAGGTTCGAGAACCGAGGTCCGCGGGGCAAAAATCCAATATTCCAATATTTAGGACGCTGGGGACAGCGTCCCTCCATCACTCCAATATTTCAATAATCCAAAATCTAAAATCTGAAATCCAAAATCTTTCCGCTCCTCTTTACAACGCTGAAGTTAAATTAACCGCTTCCGATGCGCAGCAGGATGATTGGTTTGGATGGGCTGTCGCTGTCGATGGGGATGTGGCGATTGTTGGAGCTTATAAAGAAGATAGTGTTCATGGCGACAGAACAGGTTCAGCTTATATTTTTGAAAGAAATTCCGGCGGAATAGATGCCTGGGGACAAGTAAAACAACTTCACGGACATAGTGGTTACGATGTTTTCGGGGCAGGTGTTGCTGTTGGTGGAGATCTTATAGTTGTTGGCGCCTGGGGACAAGATACAGGCGGAAATAATGCCGGGGCGGCCTATGTTTACGAACGAAACGCTGGCGGTATTAATAACTGGGGGGAGGTTAAAACTTTGAAAGCGCATGACCCGGAAGCAATGGACCTTTTTGGTAAAGCTCTCGCGGTTGATGGTGATGTAATTGTTGCAGGCGTCTATGCAAAAAATTATAAAACAGGTGCTGCATATATTTATGAACGCAACGAAGGGGGCATCAATAACTGGGGAGAAGTGAAAAAGCTTACCGCTTCCGACTCGCAAACAACCAACTATTTTGGCATTTCTGTTTCTGTCGCAGGTGACGTAATTCTTATTGGTGCACACCAAAACAATTCCGGTGGGATTACTAATTCCGGAGCTGCTTATATTTTTGAAAGAAACATCGGGGGTACTAATTTCTGGGGGGAAGTAAAAAAAATAACTCCAGGCGATCCTGAAGAAAATGATTATTTTGGATGTTCTGTGGCTGTTGATGGAAATGTGACCGTTGTCGGCGCATCCGGCAATGACGACAGCGGCGCGAGTTCAGGCTCTGCATATATTTTTGAAAGAAATATCGGGGGGATTAATGCATGGGGACAACTTAAAAAATTGGTTGCTTCAGATGCGAAAGAAGGTGACGTTTTTGGATCTTCTGTTTCTATAAATGGCGATTTTACTGTTATTGGCGCATATGGCGTGGATGATAATGGCAACAATTCCGGCGCGGCATATCTCTTTGAACGAAATGCCGGAGCTACTAATGGATGGGGGCAGGTTAAAAAGTTGTTTGCTTCCGATCCGGCTACTGACGACAACTTTGGTCGAATGGTTTCTGTTTCAGGCGATAAAGTTATTATCGGTGCCTATCGCAAGAATTTTTACAGAGGGGCGGCTTATATTATTCCAATTTCTTCAGAAACAAAAGATTTCGCGGAAACTGAAAAAATTACCGCTTCCGATGCTGAAACATATGACAGTTTCGCTTTTTCTGTCGCGGTTGATGGCGATGTGGTCGTTGTCGGCACTCCTTTCGAGGATTCTATTGATGACGAAGCCGGAGCAGCTTATATTTTCGAGAGAAACACGGGTGGTATTAATGCCTGGGCACAAGTGAAAAAACTGACCGCTTCCGATGGCGCTGCTGCCGACTCTTTCGGATATGCTGTTGCTGTTGCCGGAGATGTTATTGTGGTTGGCGCGAGCGATAAAGACACAGGGCAATACAAATCCGGTGCTGCATATATTTTCGAACGAAATGCTAACGGAACAAATTCATGGGGAGAAGTTAAAATATTAATTGCTTCTGTTATTGATGAAGAAGGCTATTTCGGATGCTCAGTTGCTGCTGACGGTGATCTGGTAGTTGTTGGCGCAAAAGGCGAAGATGCTGTTGCACCTTGGGGCGGTGCTGCATATGTTTTTGAGAGAAACATGGCTGGCACCAACAATTGGGCTTTAGCAAAAAAACTTATCCCTTCGGATGCACAAGAATATAATACTTTTGGCACCTCGGTTGCGGTCGCCGGTGATGTGGCTGTTGTCGGTGCGAATAGTGAAAATGGAAGCAATTTCAGACCAGGAGCCGCCTATGTTTTTGAACGTGATGCCGGGGGTATTAATTCCTGGGGTGAAGTGAAAAAACTTTCCGCTTCTGATAATCAAACTACTAATATGTTTGGCGGAGCGGTTGCTGTGGACGGCGACGTTATTGTTGTCGGTGCTGAC